>JBGGMQ010000153.1:0-7214 GCA_041287975.1 Verrucomicrobium sp.
GAACTTCGCCTCAAACAGACCGGTGAAATAGGAGTTCACTTTCAGTGGCGTCTTGCGGATGACCGGCAGGACAATGGCATCCACCTCGCTGAATGTCTTGTCCAGCAGCACGCGGAATCCATCCCGCTGGGCGATGGCCGCCTTACGCTTGTCTTCGTCCTTGTAGCGACGGGAGTAGATGATGTCGCCGACGAAAAACGCCTTTCGGGCGCGGTTCTCGATCCCGCTGTCGTTTTCAATCTTCTGATTGTTATACCATGAAGCTGCTGCGGCCACGAGTCCGCCGTTTTCCTGCGCCTCCAGCCAGGCTTTGCGGAAGTCGTCCCCCAGTGGCACGACCTGGAAGCCGCGTTCGGCCAGCCGGGCATCGATGGCACGGTCAATCGCCAGATCCGTCCCCGGAATACGCAAGCGGCCAATGCGGACTTGTTGCGCGGTGGGCCTGGCAGCCTTTGCTCTCGCGTACCTGGAACCAAAGCCTTCCTGGAGCAGCTCCATGCCTGTCACCAGGCCCCTGACATCCTTCGCCAGAGGCCCCACGGTATCCAGGTAGTTGGGGGAGATGGGATAGACACCCTTGATGGGAATGGCACCAAAGGTTGTCTTCAGCCCCGCCACACCGCAGCAGGCGGCAGGGACACGAATGGATCCCGCGGTGTCGGTGCCGAGCGCGACATCTGCCAGACCCATGCCCACAGCCACAGCAGAGCCGCTGGATGAGCCGCCGGGGACGCGTGTCTTGTCCACGGGATTGACGGGAGTTCCGAAGTAATCGTTGGACCCCGAAACTCCTACTGCGAACTCACTCAGATTGGTCTTCCCGACGATGATCACATCCTTCCGCTGACGGATGATCCGCAGGCAGTCCGCGTCCTTCGCCGCAGGTGTCCCGTGTTTGTAAAAATGTTCTGAACCGGCGGAGGTGACTTCACCCTTCATGTCGATGAGGTCCTTGACTCCCACCTTCAGTTTCTTGTTTCCAGGCTGCGGCGGATGATAAGAGATGAAGGCATGGGGAGGCGGGGTGGCCGCCTGCTTGTAGGTCAGCGGGGAACAACTGCTGACGAGAAATGTGAGGACAAGCACAGCACCTGGGATTCCAGGGCCGCGACGGAGAGTTAAGAAGCAGGCATTCATGGGAATGGAATGACCTGGGATGAGCCTCTTGCTCAAAGTATGCCATCCAATCCCCCTGTAGCGCAACCCTAAACAAGGAGGCCCCTTTTCCGGCGTCCGGTGTGTTTCAGCACGGCCAGAACCTATGCAGCTTCGGACAGCTTCTCCAGTCGATCACACTCAGCTTTGTAGGGCTCGATGAGCGCGACGAGCTTGGATTGGAAAGCATCTTGAGCGGAGAAGAGGTCCCCGATCGCGTCAGCGAAGGCCTTTTGCTTCAATCCATCACCCACTGTCAGCGTCAGCTCCGCAAGGCGTTCGAGTGTGGCTCTTGAATGGAAATCCATTTCTTTCAGCTGAGAAAGCACGGCCAGTGAACCTTCCAGATTCGCTGGCTTCTCAAGCGTCGCGACCTCCGCTGGCAAAGTGGCGTCAGCATCTTTGACGTCTGCCTCGGCAGCATGGTGTTTCTTGGCGGACTTCACTTTTTTATCGTGGGCAGCGTTTCGGGGATCGGACATAACGGTGGGAGACAGGGGTCCGCCTTCTGTGTTCAATGATCGGGAATAATAAAAAACTCCGTATCCATCAGGCGGTGAGCACCATGGATGGGTGCAGCCAATGGGGACGGCAGAGCCGATTTTGTTACCCGATTTATGCTGCGGGCGCTACCCGACGGGTGCAATTCCCCTTCCAGCGACATGCGCGCCGAGTCTAACGTTGCTCCAAACGACCGCTGGCATTCCCGGCAATGCGCCTTATAGGTGGGGTATGACAGAGTCCGAATTTGCAGTTCTTGTTCAACGCATCCGCGACAGCCTGGGGTGTGGGAAGGACCTTGCAAAGGATTATGCCCTGGCCATTGGGGAGAATCCCGAGGTTGCCCATGGCAAGATTGTCGTTCGGGACAGTGATCGCCGGATTATTGCCTACGTTCCCCAGTCAGTTTGGACCACCTCTTAGCAGGTTCTAAGCAGACTGCTCCGGCAGGGTGAAGGTAAATGTCGCCCCTTCCCCCAGAGTGCTTTCCGCGGTCACGGTGCCGCCATGGGCAGAGATGATCTGTTTCACGATCGTCAGCCCGAGGCCCGTACCCTCCCCATCTGGATCGGTGGCCAGCTTGTCGAAGACCTTGTCCAGCATTGCGGGCGGGATGCCGGAGCCATCATCCTGAACGGTGCAAGTGACTCCTCCGACCCCCGACTCTGCCGAGAGCAACACTCTCCCCTGCGCGGCATACTTGAACGCATTGGCCAGCAGATTCTGGTAAACCTGTGCAATGAGCCCGGCATCCGCAAACACAACAGTGGAACGCGGGATGTTTGAAACAACCTCCACGTTTTGCTTCTCGGCCACCACCCGCAGGTCGATAATGAGCCGTTGCACCAGCGGCCAGAGTTCAAAGGTGCGTCGCTCAGGCCGGAAGGCGCTGGAGGTCTCCGCCTGCTGCACGTTGGTCTCGATGACCTTCCGGATGAGATCCCCGACGCGTTTCAAGTTCCGGGCCGCGATCTCGAAAAGGTCGTCCGCTTCGACCAGGGACTTGGGATCCATGCCCATCTTAATTTCTTCGATCACCAGGGCCACAGCGTTGAGCGGGGTGCGCAAATCGTGGGCGATGAAGGCGAGATGTTCATCGTCCTGTTGCTTGCGCATCAACTCCTGTTGCGCCGCGAAGGAGGTGACGGCCAGGCGAACGGCCTCATCCAGGCGGTGATGGATGATGCGGGCCGCCTCGCCCACGATCTGAAAGCCATGCCGTTCGGCGATGGTGGCGAACGCATTCCGCAGGAGATTGTATTCGCCCACCACCTGGCCCACCTCCAGCCCATCATGGTAGCGCTGGACTCCGTGGGCAGGCGGGCTGCCGCGCGTGTGTTCCTCTGTGAGAGCCCCTTCCCGGCTCTGAGCAAGGTCGCGGATAATCTCTGCCACGATGTCGGGCAGGTGGTCCGTCATCGTCCGTTGGTCCAGATTCAGATCACGGAGCAATTGGGCGGCTTGGGACCGCCATTCGACCATGATGTCCTCCCGGCACCTGGCGAACAGCTCGGCCAGGCGTTGCGCAGAGCTATTTTCTACAGGTGCCACGTGGGGGAAGCATCACTCAGATCGCGGAAAGAAGCGAGTGCAACTGTGTGTCAGCCGCAGTTTCCAGAGGGTTCAGCCAGGTGGACTTGGAGCGCAGGCAGGTTTTTCACGCGATCTCGTCCTGTCACTTCTGCCAGAACCACTTGAAACGACGCTTGGGCTCCTCGGCGGGCGGGGGTGGCAGGGGAGGAGGAGTCACCTGCTGCGCCACGACTGGCCGCGGGATGGGGGCCGGGCCCTCAATGATCACCGGCATACCCTTGGTGATCAGCTTCACAAGCCGGACCACATCCCAGTTGGCCGTGCGCATGCAGCCGTGGCTGGAACTGCGTCCAATGGTTTGGGGCTGGTTGGTGCCGTGCACGCCGATACCGGGCTTGTTCAAGCCAATCCACATGACCCCCACGGGGTTGTTGGGGCCAATGGGGAGTTCGTAGTAGTTGCTGCTGCGGACGCCGTATTCGAGCACGCTTTTGTCCCAGCGGAAGGTGGGCAGTTGGGTGATGCCGACAATCTTCCAAGTGCCGGGAGGGGTGGCGAGGTAGCCGCTGCCGGGGGTGATGGGCAGGCTCGCCAGGAGTTTTTCTCCTTCGTAGACGCCGAGGAGTTTCTCGCGGGTGTCGATGCGAATGACGCGGTTCAGGAACTCTGGCACTTCGGGCAGGCTCGGCACCGGGGCGAGTTCTTCGATCAGGAAGGGATCCACGTTTGGCACCTTCACCATGTCACCAGGTTTTAACTGGTTCATCTTAAGGGGCTGGTTGATGTACTCCAGCAAGTCGGGAGAACAGTGGAAACGCTCCGTCAGAAACTCCAGGAGGGAGTCATAGGGCAGGTACTTCTTCTTACTCTGGGCGGAAGGCTGGCTGGGCAGATCTCCAACAAACTTGAAGTCCTCCTCCTTGATCGTGTAAGTCGCGTACAGCTGAGTCACGCTGGAGACATCCAGCGTATGTGCCTCCAGCTCCGTCTCGGGCAGTCCATGAGACTGTTGATAGCGCTTGAGCGCCTTCGTGGTGAATTCACCGGGGCGCCCGTCCAGCTTGCCTGGACCGAAGAGGTGGGTATCCAGGAAGATCTGCAGTTGCAGGATGGCGGCAACGGGTTCCGGCGATTTAGGCAGGGGGTTGGGAAGCTCGACAGCCCAAGCCGACCCGGAAACGGTGGCGAGAGCGAGGAGCACGAGGGGGAGGTTTTTCATCGGGCAGTCGGTGGGGGGCAGCGACGCTGCATTAGGCAGCTTATTGGCAGTTGCACTTAATATGACAGCAGCGTGGGCTGCGCGCAACCGGGAGGGGCATTCTCGCTGGTTTATGACGATGAAAATGTCACTCTTCCTATGGGGACGGCGATATTCCTGCGTTCGCATTCCCGTTCATGACAATCGCTGTCGTGAATGGTGGAGGGCCGTCGCAATATTGAAGTTTTTCTTTGGATGGCGCGGCGCTCTGGCTTCGTAGTAATGCGTTTCATCCAGCCATGAATACACGACTCCGCACCTTCCTTGTCCTGTCGCTAGCCAGCATCATGGCAGCATTCGCCAGCCTCGCTTCCGCTGCGGGGCAGCTGCCAGCCTTTGGAGAGAAGGTCCAGTTTCGCGGAAATCTTGACCAGTGCCGGGTGCAGTTCGAGCAACGCAAGAAAGGGCGCGTCGCCTTCATTGGCGGTTCGATCACAGAGATGAACGGATATCGGCCTATGGTTTGCGAGTCCCTTCAGAAGCGCTTCCCCGGCACGGAGTTTACCTTCATTGATGCGGGCATTTCCTCCACCTGCTCCACCACTGGAGCTTTCCGGCTGGAGCACGACGTTCTCAGCAAAGGCCCCATCGATCTGTTCTTCATCGAGTTTGCCGTGAATGATGATCAAGACGCCCACCATACACGCGCTGAGTGCATCCGCGGGCTCGAAGGCATCATCCGCCATGCGCGGCAGAGCAACCCCAAGATGGACATCGTGGTCACGTTCTTTGTGAACGAGGGAATGATCCAAACTCTCCAGTCGGGAGGCACTCCTTTGACCGTGGAGGCGCACGAGGCCGTCGCCAAACACTACAACGTTTCCACCATCAATCTCGCCAAGGAGGTCGCGGATGAAATCACTGCTGGCACTCTGACCTGGAAGCAATTCGGTGGCGTGCACCCGGCCCCTTTTGGGAATGCCATCTGTGCGAGGATGATTGATGAGCTCTTTGACCGTGCATGGAAAGCCCCGCTGGCGCAGGCCGCCGCTCCAGCAATCGCGCCCCTTCCTGAACCGCTCGACCCTCTGAGCTACAGTGCCGGTCGTTTCATCGATCCTGCCCTGGCCAGGGTGAAGAGTGGCTGGACCAACGGCGTGCCAGACTGGCAGTCGCTTGAGGGCGGCAAGCGCTCCCGGTTTACCAGTATTCCTATGATGTCTGCCACCGAAGCGGGTGCCGAACTGACTCTGGATTTCGAAGGCACGGCCGTGGGGGCGTTTATCGTGGCCGGACCGGATGCGGGTACGGCGGAGGCCAGCATCGATGGCGGAGCCTTTACCCCTGTGGATCTCTATCACGCCTTCAGCAAAGGTCTGCACTATCCCCGGACGGTCATGCTCGGCACCGGTTTGAAGCCAGGCAAGCACACCCTGACCCTGCGTATGTCCGGCGAGACCAGGAGCAAAGGGCACGCGATGCGAATTATCCAATTCGTGGCGAATTGAGGCAGCCAGCACGGATCGACTTGCTTTGCTTTGGGCTGGGATCGCTCCCGCTAGCTTTCGTGCTTGTCCGATTTCGGATAAAACATGTCCGCAGAGTCCCAAGGTTAGCGTCCGTATTTTGTGCCCGCTATGCACTGGATTCTTCGCTTCCTCCTCACTCTCGCGACCTTGTCATGCGTTCCGCCAGTGGTATCGGCGGCGGAACCCGTACCGACACGTTCCCCCAACGCCAGTCCCCTTTTTGATGGCAAGACGCTGGATGGATGGGAAGCCCTGCCACCCATGCGGTGGGCAGTGCAGGACGGCTGCCTCACCGGCGGCGATGGTGTCAGCAAGGTGCCCTACAACGATTTCCTCGCGACGAAAGGCTCGTATACAAACTTTGCCCTCCACCTGAAGATCAAACTCACGGGCGACCCCAAGACTGGCTTCATCAACTCAGGCGTGCAAATCCGCACCCGTCGCAATCCTGAGGGACACGAAGTCTGCGGTTACCAGTGCGACTACGGGGAGCCCGAGTGGTATGGTGGCATCTACGATGAAGGACGCCGCAACCGCCTGCTGGTGAAGGCGGACATGGCAACCCTGCGTCCTGTAGTGAAATTGTGGGACTGGAACGACTACGTCATCAAGGCCGAAGGCGCGCGCATCCGCACCTGGATCAATGGAGTGCCCGGTGTGGACTATGAGGAGAAAGACCCTGACATCGCCAGTGATGGCATCATCGCCATTCAACTGCACAGCGGTGGGAATGCGAAAGTGCAGGTGAAGGATGTCTACATCGAAGAACTGCCGCCGACACCTGGTGCACCCACTTGGGAAAAGCTGGGTGGGGTGAATGGACAACGGGCTAATTTGAAGCCCACGGATACAGCGAAGCCTGCGGCGGTGGCTGCTGCCGGTCTGTTGGCTCCCAGTACCGCATCCATCAAGCCCCTGGGGAAGGACGGCCAGCCACTCAATCTGGGATTTGAAACAGGTACGCTTCAGGACTGGACGGCGGAAGGCTCCGCGTGGGAGGGCCAGCCGGTGAAAGGGGATACTGTAATCCTGCGCAAGCGCGGTCAGAGCCAACACACCGGTGAATACTGGATGGGAGGCTATGAGAAGGTGGGGGACAAGGGCACAGGCAGACTGACATCCGCGCCCTTCAAAGTCACCCAGCCGTGGGCCAGTTTCCTGGTGGGAGCGGGGAAAGATGCCAAAGTCGCACGGGTCGAAATCGTGGATGCCAGCTCCGGTGATGTCTTGCACAGCGCCAGCGGCATTGAACAGGAGAACATGCGGCGTGAGATCGTGGACCTGCGGACCCATGCGGG
>JBGGMQ010000154.1:0-4265 GCA_041287975.1 Verrucomicrobium sp.
AATGGTGGAAGACGGGGATCCCTACGGTGCCCTGCTCTGGTACGCGGAAGCACTGCGAATTGACCAGGGGGATGAGGATAATGAGAACCTGCATCGCCGTCGCTACACGGGTGCCCTTTACAGTGGCCCCGCCCTCATGCAGATGTGGCCGGACGTTGCGGCAGCAGCATTCAGTCCAGACTCCCACCGCGTGTTGTTAACCTCCAGGGACGGCAACTGCCAGGTTTGGTCTTGTGAAACCCGGCAGCCTGTGAGCCCTCGGTGGACGGAAGGTGCCGGTCTGAATTTGGCCCGGATTGCGGGCGGTAGCTCTCTGTGTGCAGGGATAACCCGGGACGGAAAGCTGGGGTGGTGGGACACTACCGATGTGTCAAGAAAAGGCCCGCTGCTGCCACTCTCCGCATCCAAAAGCCCGGTGGGAGATTTGTGGGACTGGAGCGCAGATGGGCGGTGGATGGTGGTGGCGCTGGCCAACGGGCTCCAGGTCTATGACGCCACTCAAGGGAAACCCGTCGGCCCTCTGTTGATGCCTGGGGAAGGTGGCACCACGGCAACGAAGCAGGTGCGTCTGAGTGGCGACGGTCGGAGAGTGGCGAGTTGTGGCGAGGGCCCACGGGTACAGGTTTGGGATACAGCTACCGGGCACTTGGTCTGGCAAAGGGAAAGGGAAACGGAGTCGGAGGCCGTAGTGCGGTTGGCCTTGAGTTCCGATGGCTCCCGGCTCGCCACAGTGTCAGGACCTGGGGGAAACATGCTGGACATCTGGGACCTGCCAGGTGAGGCACGACTGTGGCCATCATTCAGACCTGGCGGAGCCATTCACGATCTCGATTTCAGCCCTGACGGCAGGAGGATCGCCGTTGCCAGCCACGACTCGTATGCCAGGGTGTTCGACGTTGCTTCCGGGTTGCCTCTGACCGAATCCATGCGGCACCCGGGTGCGGTGAGGGAAGTGCATTTCAACCAGGATGGCACTCGACTTGCCACCTCCGGAGTCGGTGAAACCTCCATTCGCCTCTGGAACGCCGCTACCGGAACGGCGCTCACCCCCTGGATTTCTCACCCCAGCGCCCTCGGGAGAAGCTGTCTCAGCCCGGACGGTGAATGGCTGCTGACGAGTGGGGATGATGGAGGGATGCGGCTGTGGCACGTCCCTCTGGACGGTGCACGCCAGCGCCTAAATCATGGGGCCCGTCTCGCACTGGCAACCTTTCTCCCTCAGGATAAGATGGCTTTGACGCTCGGCTCGGATGGGGCTGCTGTTGTGTGGGAAGTGGCGGGGGGGCGGGCTCTGGTGCAGTTTAGACTTCCGTTCGCACCGGTGGTGCATGATGTCAGCAAGGATGGTCGCTGGCTGGTGGCAGGGAGTGCGGAGGGCCAGGTGCAGGCGTGGGACCTCGAAACCGGAAAGCCAGTGACCCCGCTTCTGCGCCATGGAGCGACCAGGCTGGTACAGGTGAAATTTACTCCCGGGGCGGATTCTTTTTGCGCCCTCGGCCTCAATGGGGTGCTGCGGTTTTGGGATCGCGCCACGGGCGGTTTGCTGGATCTGCAACTGGAGGGCGCGCGCGAAGACATTCATCAGCTGGGTTTTGCGAGCGATGGCAAAACCCTTCTGGCTTCCCACGGGAAAAACCTGCTCTCCGTCTGGTCTGCGCGAGGGGGCAACGTCTTGAAAGATGCGATGCACCCGGCAGAAGATGTGAGGAAGATCCTCTTTGGCAATGATGAGAAAGGGCTTCCCGTGGTCGTATCGCTTTCTGGGGGACCCCAAGGGGCTGCTCAGATCTGGAAGGCGGACTCGCTCCTTCCCCTGGGTGAAAGGCTGCCTCATTCTCGCCCGTTTGACGTGGACCTTAGCCCGGACGGCAAGCATGCCGTCACGGGGGGAGGAGACAACACCGCCCGGATCTGGGAAACTACAGCCGGAAAAAGGGTTGGGCGCAGTCTCACACACTTTGGTTATGTGTTCCGCGTGAAGTTCAGCCCAGACAGCCGGCTGGTGGCGACTTGCAGCGATGACGGTACCGCGAGGGTGTGGGATACGGAGAGCGGGGAGCCTGTTTCCCCCCCTCTGCCACAAGGCGCTGCCGCCCTCTCGTGGAGCAGTGACTCCCGACAGTTGCTTACGGCCTCTGCAAAAGGCCTTGTTGCAATCTGGGACGTGAGCCCGGTCGGCGGCACCCTTGCGGAACTCAAGATTCAGGCGGAACTCCTCGCCAGTCGCCGGATCGATGCGCTTCTCGGTACTGCTCAACTTTCCGGTCATGAACTGGCGGCGCGGTGGCAGCAACTTGGCGGCCAGCTGCCGCAGACTGCCAGCCCGGCCCCCCGCCTGAAGGTGTCTCGTCGGTGAAACAGTGTGCGTAGCGACTTGTCTTTTTTGACAGATGAAGTGTAACTTTTTCTCCCGAAGGTGAAGAGTATGCGCAACGAGAGCAACTGAGCGGAACAGTTTGCGCTCCACCCTCAGCCTATCTCATGACACTCGAAGAGCTCATTCATTCTGCCGCCGCCTTCATGGGCATGCCGGAGTTCCAATACTCCGCTGGCCATACTCTTGAAGTCTCCCTCCCAGACGGCCTCGAAATGGTGTTGGAGCCGTCCCGCATTGAAGATGCTGTGCACATCTATGCCGTGGTTGGCGTACTGCCCAGTTCGGAAAATGAAAAGCTCATGGAGACTCTCCTGAGAGCTCAGCTCTTTCACCGGGAGGTGGGTGAGGGTTGTTGCTTTGGTCTGGATGAGGACACCAACGAGCTTTTTTTGAACCGCAAGCTGAGTGTGTCCGGGCTTGATGAGGAAGCCTTTGTCGCTGCCCTCAATGAGTTCGCAAGCTGGGCCACTCAATGGCGGGACCGCCTTCAGACGGCTCATGAGACCTCCCCTGCCAACGTCGGTGCAGGCATGGATGAGATGCAGTTTCTCCGCGCTTGACCCACCTGCCGTCGACAACAGACCTCACCAATTCTCCATCTGCCATGAACGTCAATCTCTCCAGCACCGTCCCCACCGCGCCGCTCCAGGGACATCCGGCACCGCTCGCTCCTAAAGAGCTGCCCAGCGTGATTTTCCGGTCCACCGAGAAAGCACTGGCATCCCAAAAAGAGATCTCCGCCACCTTCAGCGGGATGGACCGGGAAACACTGCTGACGCGGGATGGAATGAAATTCGCTTTGGGCAACTCCACCGTGAAGGCGAAAGTGAAGGACGGCGTGGTCCAGGCCCTGCACAAGATTTCGGACAAGCTGGCACCAGACTCCGTGGGCAGCCACCGCAAGGAGGCAGTGCGCCTTGCAGACCAGTATCACGCGGCGAAGGCCGCGGGAGCCAGCCCGCAAGAGCAAGTGGAGATCCTGAACCATCTCAAACAGGAGCTCGAAGCCCACAAGCCAAGTGGCACCCGTGGAGAATCCGTCGGCAAGCTGGTGGAATTCGTGGAGCTTGAAATGTCGATCCTCGACAACCAGCAGAAGACGGAAGCGCAGGATGTCACCGCCAGGCAGGACACGGGCGAGAGGCAGGTGGATGTGGCGATGCACCACCTCAAGGAACACACCGGACTGGCCACAGGCCAGGTCAATGATGAGATCCGCTCCTTTGACCGCAGCCAGTTGCGCCATGTCGACGTGCCTAAGGAAGGCGAAGGCACCCCTTCCTCGGTGCCCAAGTGGGCCAAGCATGAATTTGGCTACTCCAGCTTGAAGAGCGACAACATCAAGGCAACGCCGCAAGGAGTCGTGAAGCAGGAGGCCGGGATGCTGCAGGACCCAGGCCTGTCCGCGTTGAGTGACAAATTCAGGGGATCCACCAATTTCGCTCATCTCCTGACCTCCGCCAGCAACGCATTGAACGGCGGGGATGCCCAGACGTTGAAGGACACGGCGGTAACCATGGGGCGCCGCTTGGGCCGGGACATCAATGCTCAGGGCAACCTGAGCCAGATGGCCTTTGCCATCAGCGATGGGGCAAGGTTCAAGGACGACCTGTACACTTCACTTAAAGCTGGCAACCCCCTGCTCCCCGACGACATCGCAGACGCACCCTCAGAGGTGAAGGCCTTCCTCGACGATGTGTACAGCACCATTCTGGATCAATTCCCCGACCGCCAAACTGCCCCCGACAAGGTGACCATCGGGGGCAAGGAGTACACCAAGGGCGCCCAGCTTGGAGAAGGCGGTTTTGGCACTGTGGACCTCTACGAACACAGTCACGAAGTGACGGATCCTACCACGGGTGAAAAGCGGACCGTGACGGAACAGATC
>JBGGMQ010000155.1:0-3012 GCA_041287975.1 Verrucomicrobium sp.
GTGAGGAACTGATCGTAAGGAAGGTCCTGGTTGATGGCTTTCACCACCCAGTCCCGGTAGGTATAGGAATACGGGAACCGGTTGTCGACGCCCCCCGCACGGTAGCCGTCCACATCTGAGTACCGGGCGACATCCAGCCAGTGCCGGGCCCAACGTTCGCCATAGCGCGGGTACTCCAGCAGGGAATCCACAAGTTTGTTCACCGCATCCGGGGACTTGTCGGCCAGGAACTTCTGCAACTCCACATAGGTCGGCTGAAGGCCTGTTAGATCGAGATAGATCCGGCGGGCGAGAACCGCAGGGTCCGGTGTCGGAGCAAATTTGAGCCCCGCCTGCTCCAACTTGGCAGCGACAAAGGTATCCACGCTGGACTTCACTTCACCCTTGAGCTTCGTGAGCGCTGGGTCGGCGGGTTTTTTGACCGGTTGGAAAGCCCAGTGCTCCTGCCAGGCAGGTTTGTGATGCTCAGCAATGACCTCTTTCTCCTGAGGCCAGGGCATCCCCAAGGTCACCCATTTTTCAAGGGCAGCGATCTGGGCAGCGGAAAGTTTGTCGCCCTTCTTGGGCATGGCCTCTGCACCGGGAGCGTGATTGACGGCCTTCAGGAGCTTGCTGGCGGAGGGGTTCCCTGCCACAACCACCTGACCGTAATCACTGCCCCGCACAATGGCCGCGCGGGAATCCAGTCGGAGGCCGTTCTCATGCCGGTGGGCTCCATGGCAGTCCTGGCAGCTCTCGGCGAGGATGGGCCGGACGCTCTTTTCAAAGAACTCGATCTGGTCCGCCGGAAAGGTCGGAGCCGTCTCGGCGGCAAACAAAATGCCGGAAGAGGCGGCGAGCATGCCGCCCAACAGGGTGCGAATAGGTAAAAGGTGGGCCATCGGGACAGGTTTCCGCAGCAAATTCTTAACGAGCGGCCACGGATATAGGATACGCGCGGAAATGCCTGGCTCTTTCCAGCACGAGGCCCTTTCCAACAGCAACTAAGCTGCCAGAAAGGGCCCCATTTTCAACCTGTCAGACTCCCCGCTACGACGCGGCGTGCGGCTCAGGCGCATTCCCATGCGGAGCAGGTCCGTGGGCGGCCTTCTCACCTTCCGTCGCAGGCAACACCTTGCGCTCGCCCATGAACTTGGAGATCACCACGTAGAAGACCGGGGTGAAGATCAGGCCGAAGAAAGTGACGCCCAGCATGCCGTAGAACACCGCGGTGCCGAGAGCATTGCGCATCTCCGCGCCGGCACCCTTGGCCAGCACCAGCGGCAGCACCCCAAGGATAAAGGCAAAGCTGGTCATCAAGATGGGCCGCAAGCGCAAGCGGCAGGCCTCGACAGCCGCCTCGAACCGGCTCATGCCATGGTCCTGCTGCTGTCGGGCGAACTCTACAATCAGAATGGCGTTCTTGGACGCCAGACCCACCAGCACCACCAGACCAATCTGGGTGAAGATGTTGTTGTCCATGCCCGTGATCCACACCCCGCCAATGGCGCTGAGGAGACACATGGGCACGATCAGAATGACCGCCAGAGGCAGGGCCCAACTCTCATACTGGGCAGACAGCACCAGGAAGACGAAGAGCACGCACAACGGGAAGATGTAGACGATGGAGTTCCCCGCCAGCGTCTGCTGATACGTCAGGTCTGTCCACTCGTAGTCGAATCCATCCGGCAGCGACGCTTTGGCCACCTCTGCCACCCGTCGGATCATATCTCCGGAACTGATGTCGGCCGAGGTGTTGCCACTGATGTCTGAGGAGACAAACATGTTGTACCGCTGCACACGGTCTGCACCGCCGATTTTCTCTGTCTTCACCAGGGCTCCCAAGGGCACCATTTCCCCGTGGGAGTTGCGGGTGCGCAGGCGGCCGATGTCTTCGGGCTTCATCCGATATTCGGGTTCCGCCATGGCCATTACCTGCCACGTGCGGCCAAAGAGGTTGAAGTCGTTGACGTACGTAGAACCCAGATAGGTCTGCAGCGTGTCATTGATCGCCGAGATGGAGACGTTCATCGTCTTGGCCCGTTCGCGATCAATCACCAGATTGTACTGAGGGTTGTTGGAACGGAAGCCGGTGATGAGCGAGGAGAAGCCGGGCTCTTTGGCCAGGGCATCAATGAAGGTCTTGGTGGCCGTCTCAAGCGCCGCCAGGCCTGCATTGTTCAAGTCTTCCACCTGGAGTTTGAAACCACCGGCGTTGCCCAGACCGCGCAGGGGCGGCGGAGGCAGCACCAGCACGCGAGCCTCCTGAATGTCCGCGAATTTCTTCCGCAGCGTGGCCATCAAGGCCTCCGCTGACAGCGAAGGGTCGGTTCGGTTCTCGAATTCATCGGGGATGATGAAACAAGCACCCAGGTTGCTTTGGTTGGCCTGGAGCACGTTGGAGTAGCCAGAGATGGCAAAGGTGTGCGCCACCCCGGGAGTGCTGCGGGCAATTTCATCCACACGGCGGACAATTTCATCTGACCGCTCAAACGAGGCTCCATCCGGGAGCTGAATGACCGTCATGAAATAGCCCATGTCCTGGCTGGGAATGAAACCGGTCGGCACTTTCTGGAAGGCGTAGACCGCAAAGGCAATCAAGCCTCCGTAGAGCATCAACGACATCACCGTGTGACGGATGATCTTGGCGATGCTGCGGGCATACATGTCCGACAGAGCTCCGAAGGTGCGGTTGAAGATGCGGAAGAACCAGCCCAGCAAACCCTCGATCATCCGGCTCATCAGGTCTGGCTTGGCCTCATGGTGGCGCAGCAGAAGTGCGGCAAGCGCGGGCGACAGTGTGAGGGAGTTGATCGCGGAAATCACGGTGGATGCTGCAATCGTCAGCGCGAACTGGCGGTAGAACTCACCAGTGATGCCGCCGAGGAATGCAGTGGGCACGAACACGGCGCACAGCACCAGGGCGATGGCCACGACCGGACCCGTCACTTCCTCCATCGCTTTCAACGTCGCATCTCTCGGATTGAAACCCTTGGCCAGGTATCGTTCCACGTTTTCCACCACCACGATGGC
>JBGGMQ010000156.1:0-5859 GCA_041287975.1 Verrucomicrobium sp.
CTCCACTCTGGTCGTCCCCACATCTTGAGGCTTTGTGAAATATTTTATCACTTTGGCCTTGAATCCTTTCCGCTTTTCGCCACAGTGTCGACCCGCAACCAACGATGCGGGTGTAGCTCAGTGGTAGAGCACTTCCTTGCCAAGGAAGATGTCGCGCGTTCGAATCGCGTCACCCGCTCCATGCGCAGACAAAAATTGTCGTCGCATGCTGGAGCCACCACTAATAAGTGGCAGGCCAAGCCGGAATTCTACTTCACGTAGAAAAAATCCAAGTTCGTACGTCCGTTGTTGGGCGCTGTCTCGAATCGAGATGTTGTCCCGACATCCAAGCCCATTGAACGACCTGCCACCCATTGCTGAAAGATCGCAAATAAAGGTTTGCTTGTGCCATTGTTGCCGGGAATGATGAAGTCCGTTCTTTATCAGGATAAGTTTTTCTGACACCCACTATGAGCAGCACTTTAGCCACTCTAATTAGCAAATATCGCGATGAGTTGCTGTCCAGTTGGATCGAACAGCAGCGTGAGTCCGACGACATGCGGCTCGACTTGATCAAGACTGAAGAATTGCAGGCCCAGTCAGCCGACTTCCTCAGCCGTTTTCAGATCGCCGCATCCTCTGGCGAAGTTTCAAACATCCGCGCGACTGCCTGGGCTTCTGTGCTCGAATTGCTCACCGACCTGACCCGGCAAAGGGGGCGCATGGGATTCAGCCCCACTGAGACAGCTCTGTTTGTCTTCTCTTTGAAGGCACCTCTGAATCAGCGCCTGCGTGAGACCTACAAAGATGATCTCGCCAAGCTGCTGGATGAGTCGAGTTTGATATCCGACCTTCTGGACAAGCTTGGTCTTTATACCATGGAGGTCTACCAGAAGACCCGCGAAGAAGTCATCCTACGGCAGCAGGAGGAGATGCTCGAACTCTCCACACCGGTGGTGAAGCTCTGGGATGGTATCGTGGCTCTGCCGATCATTGGCACCCTGGACAGCGCCCGTACGAGCGTGGTCATGGAAACACTCCTGCAGCGCATCGTGGAGACGGGCTCCGAGATCGCCATCATCGACATCACGGGCGTTCCTACGGTTGATACTTTGGTGGCCCAGCACCTGTTGAAGACCGTGGCCGCCGCCCGCCTCATGGGTGCCGATTGCATCATCAGCGGTATTCGCCCGCAAATTGCCCAGACCATGGTCCACCTGGCTATCGATTTGAGCGCCGTCACCACCAAAGCCACACTGGCCGAGGCATTGAAGACTGCCTTGCAGCGGACGGGTCAGAAACTCGTGGTCGCTTAATCCTTACCAGTCTACTCGCGGTCATGCAGGAACGGATTCCAATATTGCAGATGGGCAGGGTGCTGCTGGTCACCATTCAGGTGGACATGCACGACAGGCTTGCGCTTCAGTTGCAAGACGACCTTACCAACAAGATCAGTGAATCCGGTGCGAAAGGGGTGTTGATCGACATTTCCAGCCTGGAAATGGTGGACTCTTTCATCGGACGGGTACTGGGAAATATTTCCTCGATGGCCTCAGTCCTGGATGCCAAAACCGTGGTGGTGGGTATGCAGCCAGCTGTCGCCATCACCTTGGTGGAGTTGGGTCTCACCCTCCACGGAGTCATGACGGCTCTGAACGTCGTCAAGGGGATGAAACTGCTGGATAGGAACTGACTGCAATGCCTGTTCTCAAAAGCGAAGTGCTCCCAGTGAGGGGCGAGGGTGACATTGTGCTCGTCCGGCAGGCGGTTCGCAAATGGGCTGTGGAAATCAAGTGCTCTCTGGTGGATCAGACAAAAGTCGTGACAGCTGCCAGTGAACTGGCTCGCAATCTCCTCATCTACAGAGGAGGAGGTGAGGTGAGGATGGAGCAGCTTCAAGAAGGGGTGCGTATGGGCTTGCGTGTTCACTTTGAAGACGAAGGACCTGGGATACCTGACATCGCCCAGGCTCTGACGGATGGCTTTACGTCTGGCAAGGGCATGGGACTAGGCTTGGGCGGTGCCAAGCGTTTGGTAAACGATTTTAATATTGATTCCGAGATCGGCAAAGGCACACGAATTGCGATTACCAAGTGGAAGTGAGTTCGACACAGTAAAAGTAGAATGGCCGAGACCCTATACATCCCCGTCGAGGAGCAACACCAGGAAGGGGAGGCTAGAAGGGCGGTCGCTTCCTGGTCGCTGGAACGGGGGTATAGTGTCGAGGAACGGTCCAAGCTGGCCACAGTCGTGTCTGAGCTTGGGCGCAACCTGGCACTGCATACGAGGGAAGGTGGCTTTTTGCTGTTGAGACAGACTCAGAAAGGCAAGCCCGAAGTTGAAATCATGGCACTGGATCGAGGCCCAGGAATGGCGAATTTTGCAGCATGCGCGCGGGATGGCTACTCCACGGCGGGTACCGCAGGTGCCGGACTTGGCGCGGTGATGCGCGGTTCAGCCTTTTTCGATGTGCATACCCAGTTGGAGAGTGGCACCGCGTTGTTAAGCAGATTGTTTACACGGGACGAGGACAGCAAAGCTGGACTTCGGCTGGGTTTGGTGAATGTGGCAAAGAAGGGTGAACACATCTGTGGGGACACCTGCGCATTTGCTGAGTTGGGCGGAGGAAGGGCAAGATTGATGATCGCTGATGGCCTGGGGCATGGGCCTCTGGCGGCCGAGGCATCAGAACTGGCTGCCAAGGTCTTTCGTGAAGGAAGTGGCATGGATCTGCCTTTCCTTCTTGAACGCATGAATGCCGCACTGCGCTCCACCCGCGGGGCAGCCATTGCCATTGCGGAGGTGAACCCTGCCCAGCAGCAGGTTCGCTATGCTGGTGTGGGCAACATTGCTGGCGCGATCGTCGGTCCCGGCAAGAGCACTCACTTGGTGTCGCACAATGGCACTGTGGGCTCGACTTTCCCCAAACCGAGGGAATTCACCTACGGGTGGACGTCCGATTCTAGCTTGATCATGAATTCGGACGGTCTCAAGAGTCAATGGCGCCTCGACGGTTACGTGGGCCTTCAGCAAAGGCATCCAGCGCTCGTCGCCGGGGTTTTGTTCCGAGACTTCAACCGTGGTAGTGACGACAGCACTGTGGCAACCCTACGCCTTCCATGAGCACCACCCCTGAGATCCTCCCACTCCTGTCGGTGGAGCTTCGCAGCGAACACGACTTGGTCTTGTGCCGCCAAAGAGCCCGTCAGTTCGGAGAAGGTCTGGGATTTGGAAGACAGGCGCAAACTGCCATCGCGACGGCAGTGTCCGAGATAGCCCGCAATGCTTTTGATTACGCCAGCGGTGGTCGTGTCGAGTTTAAAGTTGAGACTCTGCCTCACCCTTCGCGGAATCCGCAAAGGAGCCGTCAAAGTTTGCTGGTTCTGGTCAAGGACAATGGGCCTGGAATTGCGCATCTCGCCGCCGTTCTTTCCGGTAGTCATCAGTCAGAAAATGGATTGGGCATTGGCATCCAGGGCGCCCGACGCCTCATGAACGAGGTGGAGTTTGCAACAACTGCAAAAGGGACCGCGGTCACTCTCCGGAAAACCCTGCCTCCAGAGTCACCCCGGCTCACGGGGCCCCAGATTCAGGCCATCATCGGCCTGATCGACACTCAGAAAGCATTCAACCCACTGGAAGAGGTCCAACGTCAGAATCAGGAACTGATGCGGGTGATGGCAGACTTGCAAGAGCAGCAAGAACAGATCAGTCGTGCCAACAAGGAGTTGGAGGAAACGAACTCGGGCGTGCTCGCTCTCTATGACGAGCTGGAGACGCTTCACAGAGTGAGTCTTTTGCTTGCAACCAAGGTGGACCTTCTGGCTCTGATTCAGGCAGTCATCGACGCTACTACTGAATTGACCTCCGCGAACTTCGGTCTTTTCCTCCTTCGTGAAACTGAGGTTTCGGCCTGGACGCTTTTTGCGAAATCAGGCCGGGATGGGCCAGATCTGGACGCTTTGCCCGCCAGCTTCGAGGACGATCTTCTCGGAGTCAGTTTTGGGACCACAGGACTGGAGAAAGTGGACGACCTGAGCAAGGAGGATGGGGCGGGGCTCGCCGGGAGTCAGCTCGTAAAACTCCTGGGCTCCCGGGTGCAAATTAGAAGTTGCCTCGCAGTGCCAGTCGTTGACGGCCAGGGATTGCTTCTGGGCGCTTTGTTCTTTGCAAGTGGCAGAGCGGAAGCTTTCATCGAACGCAGCGAAAGAATCGTTTCGAGTATTGCCACTCAAGCCGTCGTGGCGATTGAGAAAGCCCGACTTTTTGACAGCGTAAAAGCCGCCAGCGAAGCGAAGGACAGGTTCATGGCCATGCTCAGTCATGAACTGCGCACTCCGCTGAATCCTGTCATGGCAATTGTGTCCAGCTTGTATGAAGACGCATCACTCCCTCTGTCCATCCGCGACGACATGGCAACCGTGCTTCGCAACGTTCAGCTTGAAGCTCGGATCATTGATGACCTGCTCGACTTCCAAAGGTTGATCAATGGCAAACTCGACTTGCGACTGGAGTCCGTGAATCTTCACGAGATGATTCATAATGTGCTGGGAATCTGCCAGCCTGAGTTGGTGCAAAGCAGGCACTTGGTGGACCTGCATCTTTCTGCTGAGAATATGATGGTGTCTGGTGATCCGGCCCGGCTTCAGCAAGCCCTGTGGAATGTTTTGAAGAATGCCATCAAATTCACTCCGGTGGGAGGAAAGATCAAAATATCCACGGAGAATCGCATGTCTGATCGTTTGGCAGTTATCGTCAACGACACCGGGAAGGGGATAGAGGCGGAGGCCATCCCAGGGATTTTCGACGCGTTTGAGCAAGGTGGGAAAGCCGTGAACTCCGAATTCGGTGGACTCGGATTGGGGCTGGCGATTACCAGAACCTTCATGGAGAAACACCAGGGCACAGTAACAGCTCAGAGCGCTGGCCCCGATCAGGGGACCACGATCACCATGGAGCTTCCCTGGATTGCCGGGGAGACACCGCAAGACACTGCTGCCAAATCAGATGCCGCTACGAAGACCGGCTCGTCTGTAGCAGCGGCTATCTTGCTTGTGGATGACCACGCAGACACGCTGAACACTTTGTCACGTTTGTTGGTGAAGAGAGGCTACGATGTGAGCACAGCAGCCACTTGCACGCAGGCGCTGCAACTGGTGGCAAGCAAACCTTTCGACCTCGTCGTTAGCGATCTCGGCTTGCCCGATCGATCCGGGCTGGACCTGATCGCAGAGATCAGGAAAGACATGCAGATTCCTGCCATCGCATTGAGCGGCTTTGGCATGGAGTCGGATGTGACTCACAGTATTGAGGCTGGCTTCACCGAACACCTGACCAAACCCGTGCGCATCCAGGTGTTGCATGAGGCGATCGAGCGTCTCCTTTCAAAGCCAGGCTGACCCGAGTTCGATTTGGGCGATCCATGTCCATTGAACAGTTGCCCTCTCAAACGGCCTCACATTTTCCAACCACATCTGGCCGAACTTCCAGCGCGCCGCCTGCCTTCAGGCCAGGAAAGCGACTGGCAATCTCCAGTGCTTCATCAAGACTCTCACACTCCAAAGTCTCAAAACCTCCAAGGACTTCCTTCGTCTCCGCGAACGGTCCGTCCGTCACGATGACTTTCCCGTCCTGCATCCGGAAAGTGGTGGCGGTGCTGGAAGGCTGCAGCCCGGATCCGCGTAGGCTTTTACCGGTTTTCACGAGTTCCTCGTGCCATGCAGTGCATTCTTCGTGCACCTTGTTTTGCTCCTCTTTGGGGAGGCTGTAAAATTTCTTTTCGTCGAGATAAACCAGGAAGGTGTATTGCATGGGAATAGAAGTTAGGGCTCAACCCGTGGTCGATTGAGTCACGAAGATTTCGACAGGCGAGGCAAAATT
>JBGGMQ010000157.1:0-4752 GCA_041287975.1 Verrucomicrobium sp.
ATTTCGCTTAGTTGAAAGAAACTTGTCTATATGAAATTCTGGACAATCTGCATGCTGACGTCTCTGGTGCTCCTGCTGGAGCCCGTCTCAGCCCAACTTTCCAATTCAAAATGGTTCACTCGGTGGAGCCAGGCTCCGCCACCTTCGTCCTTTAATACCTATGTAGAGGCGATAAATGAAATTCAAGTGGTGCAGGTTCGCGGCAATAGCTCATCCGCCGCCAGCTTTACTGTGACCTTCCAAGGCCATACGACCTCTCCGCTAAATGTGGGATCTTCTGCTGCCAGTGTGCAGCTTGCATTGGAAAACTTGAACTCGGTGGGATCAGGAAATGTTCAGGTATGGAATCCTGTGAGTCCCCCCGACGCCAACAATCCCACTTTCTACATCGAATTCATCGGAACATTCACTAACACAGATGTTCCTCAGTGTGCCATTGGAGGTGTAGCTTCCCCTGCTGTGGGGGCTAGCGGAACGGTTCTCACTATACAAGAAGATAAACCCCTTTCCAGGTGGAGCGTTATCCCGTTGGATTCCCAAGAGGGGTTCAATCTCGCGGATGGACAGCTGCCTGAAGGGGCAACTCCTTGGTATGCGATCGCATCACTTAATGGATCATTGGGCATTAGGTATCATGCATGGGCAGAAAAGGTAGGGTTGCGCTGGCAAATTTCGTACCGCCCTTATCAATATCCTATTGCGGCGTTTGGGAGCGGATCTCGCACCGCACCACTTTATGTAGGGAAACCCTACAGGTTTGGGCTTGTTGCAGGCAGCCAAAGTCGATATACAGACGTTGCAGGCAATCAAGAGCTGGTGATATATGCCTTTGACAAAGCAACGGGCGCGTTCGTTTCCGCTACGACGTTGGACCTGCCCAATGTTCCTAATGCGAGTGCCAATTCGGCAGCAGTATCTATTTGGCAGGATTTTGCTGCAAGTGGTTACCAAAAGTCCGTTTCCGTAAATATTGGAGGGCAACTGGCGCTGGACACAACAGTCCAATTCGTGCCCTCGGGGGTGGAATGGAAAAAATGGGGTGCACCTGCTAGCCCCTATGATGAGGTGACTACGTTTCCGTTGTTCCTATCTCATAGAGCTTACACCAAGAATTACGGTTTTGTTGTCGCATACAAGACGTCATTTCTTGCCGGAAAGTGGGAGGACCTGCCATTCACTGCAGCTCCATTTTCCTGGAGTCAAATCAGCACACCAAGTTCAGGCGTGCCCGGCTACGCGTACGCCATGGATTTCGATGAAGCCCAACCCTGGCAAACCACCCTTCTACAGACACCTCAGTTCAACGGCAAACCCCTTCCGCCCTCCTACACAGGCAAAACTGCCGAGGAGATTGAGCACGCGGCCCCCCAAGTAAGCATTGATTTTGGTGGCCTCTTTGAAGGAATTACGTGGACACAGTTGCAGAACTTCTCATCATCCGGTGGAGGCTCTGGCGGTTCGGAGGTCACCAAATCCAGCGGCACCGCAGGCACTTGGGATGCCTATGCCAGCAGTGACAAGGTGTTTTACGGCGACGGCATTGCGCAGACTCGATTCAAAGCGAGTGCGAATTTTACCTTTGCCCTGGGCAGCAAACATCGTTCCCAGGAGTATGCCATTACCGTCAATGCGAATCAGGCATCTATCGCTGAGAATTCGGTATTGAAAGGAGTCACGGTTCCTTACATCGAGACCGATGTCTTTTCCATCCATCGGATCGGAGTTCTGGTTCGCTATCTGAAGAATGGCGAGGTCATCTACACCTCTACGGCTCCCAGTCTGGGCAAGCTGTATGTCAATATTTTTGGCGCATCATCAGGTCAACTGGCACTGGGGGCCCGCTATCAAGGGGTGGTCAAACCTGATGCCGACAATGATGGCATGGAAGACGTCTGGGAGCAGGTCTACGTCCTGCAAAACCCTACCGATGAAATTACCGCAGTCAGCCAGTTCACCCCCGGTGGGGATTATGACAGCGACGGTGTCTCCAATCTTCAGGAATATCTCGATGGTACTGATGCTGGGAGCATCGTGAGCAAGGCGTTGCCGGTGACATGGGTCTCGCACGTCAACACTGCCTCCCAGGGAGCCTTGGGCGGCCTGACAAAAACAGCAGGCGCCGCCTCCACCTATGACGCCGACGCCATTGGCCAGATTGCCATCATCGGCAATGGCCGGGTCAACTTCCGCGCGGGTGCAGGCAGCCACGTCTTGCTGGGTTTTAACATTACGAATACCAGTCGCGACTACGCGGATTTGAACTATGCCTGGCATCCGAAAAACTCTGGAGTCCTCTCTATCTACGAAGGAAGCACGTATGTGACGGATGTGGGAACGTGGACTCCCTCAACACTTTTGGGCCTTGAGCGCGTGGGGGATACCATCTCCTACCTCAAGGACAATGTTGTCGTGTACACGTCGACGGTGAAAACCCGTCAGCCCTTGATTGTTGATGCCGCCTTCTACTTTGTGGGCAGCCAGGTCACTGAGGCGCGATATGTGACAGGCGATAATGATGGAGACGGCATGCCTGACAGTTGGGAACGCGCGCAAATGGTGACAGGTCCCGGCACTCCCGATGTGCAGACTTATCTGCCAACAGGCGACCCAGATGGCGATGGAGTCAACAACCTGCAAGAGCTCCTGGATGGCACGGATCCCGGCAGCTTCTTCAGCAAGATGGAATCCGTGGTTTGGACGTCGATTCGAAATGCCGTGACAGTCGGTACGAATGGTGGCCTGAGGAAAAGTTCCAATGGGGCGGACTGGGGGGCGGATGCTCTGGCCTCAAAAAAGATGGTGGGAGATGTGGAGGTCCAGTTTGTTCCCGGCACCACTGGACAGTACATGGCCGTGGGCTTTAATTCCAACAATGAAGGATCTTCCTATTCGGATCTCAGCTACGCCATTCGTCTCATCGGCTCAGGCCAGTATGTGATCATGGAGAACAACGTCCAGGTGCCTTCGCTTGTAGGCACTCATACCTCAGATACAACGTTTCGCATCGCGCGGGTGGGCGACACTGTCCGGTACTATGCAGACGGGGTTCTCGTTTATACCTCAGCCGTCAAAAACCCGGCAGTGCTCTATGTGGACTGCAGCATCTACAATCTGAACGACGCGTTCATCCAGTGCCGGTATGCCACGGGCGACTCTGACACTGACGGCATGAGTGATGTGTGGGAACTGGCCCAACTTCCATCAGGTTCTGGAGCTGTGGCAGTGCAGGCCTATCTGCCCACCGATGACGCAGACGGTGATGGTGTCAATAACCTGCAGGAGTTTCTTGACGGCACAGACCCTCGCAACATCGGCAGCCGTTTGGAGCCTGTCATCTGGACCTCTCTGCGCAATACCATCACCGTGGGGGCCAATGGTGGCTTGAAGAAAAATGCAGGCGGGGCGGATTGGGGCGGGGATGCCTTGGCCAACCAACAGATCGCTGGTGATGGATCTGTGGAGTTTGTTCCCGGGAGCACGGGTCAGTCGATGGCTGTAGGCCTTAACGTGAACAACGAAGGTGCCTCTTACACAGATCTCAACTTCGCCATCCGGCTTATCTCCGCGGGTCAGTTTGTGATCGTGGAGAACAACGTCCAGGTGCCTTCATTCGTCGGCACCCACGGCTCAAATACCCGGTTCCGGATCTCACGTGTTGGGGACACGGTCAGGTACTATGCTGACAGTGCTTTGGTGTATACCTCAGCCATCAAAAGTACTGCGGTGCTCTATGTGGACTGCAGTATTTACAATTTGAACGACACCTTCACCCAGTGTCGGTACTCCACCGGTGACGCCGACAGTGACGGTATGAGTGATGTCTGGGAACTGGCCCAACTTCCCGCTGGGTCAGGAGCAGCGGCGGTTCTGGCCTTTTTACCCACAGACGATTTCGACAACGATGGAGTCGACAATCTTCAAGAGTTTCGTGAAGGCACCAATCCAAAGGACCCCCTTGACCTGACGGAACCCGTGGTCTGGACTGCTCATGTCAACACCACCTCTCAAGGCTCCAACGGGGGACTGAAGAAAACCGCTGGTGGTAATTCAACTTGGAACGCAGACTCCGTAAGCACGAGAAAGATACTTGGAGATGGACGAATAATATTCAAAGCGGTGGCTGGTAGCCATTTTCTCCTAGGCTTCAACGGCGAGAATACTTCTCGCGCTTGGGATGATTTAGACTACGAGCTGCATCCTTGCTTTGACGGGGCGCTTTATTTGCACGAATACGGAGTCCAGAAGGCAAATTTTGGCACCTATAATGCCAGCACCGTTTTTTCCATAGAACGTGTAGGAAGTACTGTTAGATACTTCAAAGACGGGCAGGTTATCTATGTATCGTCTACTCCTTCTTTTGGGCCTCTCTTTGTGGATACGGCATTCTACAATCAAGGTAGTGAGGTGGCGGAATGCCGCATGGTGACTGGTGATCTGGATGGAGACGGCATGTCCGACGCCTGGGAACTGGCCCAGCTCCCACCAGGATCAGGTTTGACAGATGTACAAAACTATCTGCCTGCAGCGGATGCCGACGGAGATGGAGTAAACAATCTTCTGGAATTCCAGGATGGCACAAACCCCGCCAGCAATCTCAGCAAAGCCGAGTACGTCACGTGGACGGGCCATCGCAATCTGTCCAATGCCAATGCCACAGGTGGGTTGAGCAAGGTTTCTGGCACCAACGGCAACTGGGACGCGGATGCGATCAGCAACAAACGGATCATTAGCGATGGCTGGGTGGAAACGGTC
>JBGGMQ010000158.1:0-5189 GCA_041287975.1 Verrucomicrobium sp.
TGATTGCGGCATTGGTCTCAAAGGTCGAGCCCGTTTCCTCCGGCTGCGGCAGGTTCGGATGAGCACGCATATCCGAGACCTCGAACGCCTCGCCCAGCATGGCCGCGATCTCTTCCGTCTTGTGCTTGTTACCAGTAGCTATGAACAGGTGTTTCACACCCCTTTTGTACCATCAGAAGGAGCCTGGGAAAACCTCAAACTTCCGAGCCCCAGCAGCCTCAACTCTTCCGCCAGTCACTGACCTCGTACCGAATCCGCAACGCGGGGCAAACAACCAAAACTGTGCAACAGGAATGTGACTTGTAGTGGTACAGAAATGCCTCTAGGAGAACGCACAATGCAAATGCGGACCAATTTTTCGATCACAAAAGAATCATTTTCACGAACATCCTCTCGCAATACTACTTTAATGGCATGGCCAGTGCTTTGAGCAATGCAGAACTTACCTGATCCGCTCATGACACGAAACAGACCCCAACTGCAGCCCAGCCGTGAATTCATCGCCGTGGAGAGGCTGCTTTGCGCCGCCCGCAGCCCACGCCGCCACCGGGAGAGGCTCAACGTGCTCCGACTGGCCTTGATGGGTGAGCGCAGCCTCATCCGGCTCGCGGAAGCAGGCGGAATGACGCGCGGCAGCGTAGCGGGATGCCTCGCCGCCTGGCGCAATGGAGGCTTTGCCAAGCTGCTGGACAGCAGCGCGATCGCCCGCCTGCCCAGACACGTAGTCGAAGCCTTCCGTGATGGCATCACTCTCCATCGCTGGCAGAGCGTCACCGAAACCCGCGCATGGTTCCTGAAGACCTTTGACATCAATGTACCCCTCCGGGCACTTCGCTATTGGATGATCGTTGAGACCGCCGGAGCCAGCTTCTTCGCCCCGGCCCCAATCGCCACCGACCTCAGCATTGATGCCCCGACGAGAAGAATCTCCTTGAGCGGTCAACGCACATTGACCACGGCACTTCCCGTCAATCGACGCGAACGTCTCGGCGCGATCCCGCTGACTCTCGGGTGAGTGAGCCAGGAGCCGGAGCGCCGCCCCCGGGCATGACCAAGTAGTTTCCTTAAACTACGAACTCGATGCGGATCACGTGATCCGCATCGGTCTTTCCTTCCTTGACTTGGCAGACACCACGGGGAGGATGAACTTGATGCCAGGGCATCTTGTTCCCCAGTGATCACTTTTCTCATTTCCATGGCAGCCGGCACTCCGGTTGCCCTTCAGCCGCACCCCACCGTGGTGCTGCCATTCGTCGCACTGTTGCTGTGCATTGCACTGCTGCCTCTGGCCGCACCTCACTTTTGGGAGCGTCACTACCCAAAAGTCTCCATCGGGCTGGGGTTGATGACTGCCGGCTACTACATCCAGGTCCTGCACCACGGCCAGCCCATCCTCCACTCCATCCAAGAGTACGTGAGCTTCATGGCTTTGATCGGGTCTCTCTTCGTCATCTCGGGAGGCATCAACATTCAGGTGAAGGGCGAAGCCACTCCCGTGGCCAACACGCTGTTCCTTCTGTTTGGTGCCGTGATCGCCAACCTCATTGGCACGACGGGAGCCTCCATGCTGCTGATCCGGCCGTGGATCCGGATGAACAAATACCGTATCACCAAGTTCCACGTGGTGTTTTTCATCTTCCTTGTCAGCAACGTCGGAGGAGCTTTGACACCCATCGGTGATCCCCCCCTGTACTTGGGGTACCTGCGCGGAGTCCCCTTCTGGTGGGTCATGGAGCATGTCTGGTCCGCATGGCTCCTGACCGTCGTCTTGTTGCTCGCAGTCTTCTACTTCATGGACCGCAGAAATTTCGCCCGCGCTCCGCAGAGTGTTGCCAAGGCAGAGACTGCAGCGGAGACATGGCAGTTCCGCGGCGTGCATCATCTGGCATTTCTTCTCCTCGTCCTCCTCGCCGTCTTCCTACCCCCGCAGTGGAAGGTGGGAACTGAGGCGTTCTCCGTGAACATGAGCTCCCTCCTCATGGTGACGGCAGCCGCCGCCTCCTACTTCACCACGCCCAAGACGATCCACGAGGCCAATGACTTCAGCTTCGGCCCAGTCAAGGAAGTCGCCTTCCTCTTCATTGGCATCTTTCTGACCATGGTCCCCGCGTTGGAGCTCCTGGGCTCGGGACAAGGCATCCACCTCACCACGCCACTCCAGTACTACTTCACCAGCGGCTCACTCTCCGCCTTCCTGGATAACGCCCCCACCTATCTGACCTTCCTGGCCGCAGCCATGGGCAATGCCCAGTTGGATGTCGGCAACGCAGCGGATGTCCGTACTTTCCTGCAATCCCACCCCGCCTACGTCGTGGCCATCTCGCTCGGGGCCGTCTTTTTCGGGGCCGGCAGCTACATTGGCAACGGCCCCAACTTCATGGTCAAAGCCATCGCCGGGAAAGCCAAGGTCCATACCCCTGGCTTCCTGGGTTATCTCTTTCACTTCTCGCTGCCCATCTTGGTTCCGATCCTTGTCGTCGTAGGCTGGATCATGATGCGGTAGCTCGCTGGAAGTGGCCGTCCGTTCGCTTCACTCAGGTGTCATATTCCCCGCTGTCCCACGGCTCCGCGAATGCCATGTAGTTCCCGGGATGCAACTCGACAGCCCATTCATCATCATCCTCGTCATCAGGAGGCTGCGGCACGAGTCCAAAAGTAACTCCGAAACGCTCGATCGCGAACGGGCAAACTTCAATGCGACCATACTCAACTGGACCAAGCTCGGCGAGGCGTTGAGTGAAGACTCGATGGGCATGCGCCTCATCCAACTCTGCGCGAACTCCAAGATCGTCTATCTGAGCATCCAGGAAGCGTCCGGACTTGTCGAATAGATACGATGCGACAAACTCCCGGCCAGCTTCGCCGCCCATTGCCGGGACGAATGGCGTGGTCAAGAAGAACTGACGCCCATCCTTCAGTCGCCCTATGTGGGTGGCGTGATGGTCCTCGTGATTGATGGCAATGAGTTCCGGTTTGCTCATGGTGAAGTGTGGCGTGGACTTGCATTGCTTATCGCACCTATCAAGCAGAAATGCCCACACCCCAAGACTTCATCAATCGAGTTCCACTACCCCCAGAGTCGGATGCTCGAGCCTGAAAGGCCCAAAGAGCACAGCCCAGGAACGAAGACCACAACGTGAACAAAGAATCTGGGTCGCAGGAACCATTGAGGTGCATCCTGAAAGGACGCGAGAGCGGTGCACTTGCCGTCGACGATCATTCGTCGGTCTGCGAACTCAAATCTGCGGTCCGAGACCTTCTCTGGTGCCCTGACAGGGCACTTGCATTTTTGGACCCAGATCCCCAGGGTCTTCGCCCCCCGGGCTGGTGCGTTCAGGCCTCTCAGGCCTCTATGAGACGAGCGACCATAGGGCATCAACTCATCTCTCCCTAAAGGGAGAAGCCCACCCAGACCTCTCCTTGTGTCTTCAAGTCTTGTGTCTCCGGCGAAGCCGGTCAGGTCTGATGTCTTGTGTCTTCAAGTCTTGCGTCTCCGGCGAAGCCGGATCAATCAATCGTCGTCTTGGGTGCGGCAATCTTCACTGTCCCCGGAGGTGCCGGCGGAGTCGGCTTGGGCGGCGTAAAGTTCACTTCGAACTCAGCGACGTTCTTCTGGTAATAAGGGTTGTTGTACAACTCCCACACCACGGGTACGCCTTCGGTATCGGCATAGTCACGCGCGGCGAGGAAGGACTCGACAGAATCCTTGAAGACGTAGAACCACATAACGCTATTCGGCTCTGACTTGAATTTGCGGACGAGGCGCTGGAAGTTGGAGGCTGGATTCTTAAACTGCTCCGTCGCTTCCCCGCCCTGAGGGTTCGGCGTCAGTCGCAGAGGCATGCGAGGGGCGTTGGGAGCCTCCACCACTTCCACCTTCAGATCGCGCACGGGCAGGCGCAGGTTCACGAAGTGCTGCACAATCTTCTTCTGATCCAGAATCGTCTTGGTCTTGGGCACATCCTTGCCGCGCACCTTCTCCATCACCGGATTGCCGATCTGGTCCAGCACAGGCACCTCACCGTGGACGAGGCTCTTCTGGTTCTTCTCAATCTCATTGACCACATATTTCATGAACTCCAGGTCATTGAGATAGTAAACTTTGCCGCCAGTGACCAGGAAACGCTGGATCACGGCGTTCTGGGGCATCTCCCGCGGATTGGGCAGCTTCACGATGGTGGCCGGCGGCGGCACATAGACAGGGGTGTCGTCCAGCTGCTTCTTGAGCTTGTCCACTTCGGCCAGCAGCTTGTCGACTTCCTCCTTGCTGGTGTCGCGAGCTTTTTTGCGATCTTCGAGCTGCTTGCGCAGTTCGTCGAGATCCATCCGTTTGCCCTGCTGCTTGTTCGGGCTGAGGTCGAGCGTCTTGAGCTCCTCGGTAGCCTTCTTCAAGGCCACTTCCGTTTCCTTCAACTGCTCATCCAGTTTTTTGGTATCCTCTTAGGGTGTGTCTTTGACAACGATTTTCTTTAGCTCTTCGAGCTGCTCTTTGGTAACTGGCGGCAGTTCGGAGAGGATCTTGCGCACGGAGTTGGCAAGACTGATGCCGATCATGACGAGCACGATGATCAACACGCCCACAACGTTGGTCATGGTGTCCATGAGAGCGACGAACGGCAATTCTTCGTCGTGAGCTTCTCGGCGTTTGGCCATAGGAGGAAGGGGTTAAGGGCTAACTAAGGACGAGGCTAAAACTAGGGCTTGGGTACCATGGCTGCAGGAGCCGGGGCTGCGCCACCTGCTGCTGCAGCGGGAGCAGGTGCAGGAGTTGCGGGTTTGGGGGTAGCAGGAGGCTTGGGGGCAACCGCAGGCGACGCTCCAGGGGCAGGCATCAGCTTCGCTTCAGCGGGAGGAGGCAGGGTGCCCAGGAAGTCTTTGAACATTTGGAGATCCACATCACCGCGTCCCGGCAGCAGCAGCTTGCCGATCTGGTTCACCTGATAGCTGTAGGTGGCTTGGGCCCAGCCCGCAGCATTGTTGAACGGGCCCGTTCCATCATCGCGCATCAGGAAGATAATCTTGGAGTTTGGCACGTTTTTCACCTCTTTGAGGAAGTGGTTGTACGCAGGATCGGCCACGATGACTTCAGGGGTGGCGCTGACCTGAGTGCGTTGTTTCGCATCCCAGTAGATAATAATACGACCGCCACCAGCCTCAACAAAGAAGACCTTCGCGCCCTTCGCCAGCCC
>JBGGMQ010000159.1:0-3222 GCA_041287975.1 Verrucomicrobium sp.
GGAAGGGCAGGAGTGGGACGCTATCGCACGCGAGTGCAAGCCTATCTCGATTTATGGTTGCATGGACACGGCAGCGAGCAATTACAATCCTTCCGCAACGGTTAGCGATGGATCATGCACCTACACATGTCCAGAAGGGTATTATTGGAACGGGAGTGAATGTGTATCGAGTGCAGTTTGATCTATGAAACCTGGGATTTGGATGGAAAGCAATCCGAAGCGAGGCACCCGCTCCGCTGGGTTATCTTTGGCAATGACCACAACGGAAGCAAAAGGGCTTCTGGCAGGATTGGGGAGGGCGCTCCGCAGTTTATGGCGGAGGGTTGACAGGGGAGGAATGGGGGAATGCTCGTCTCCCTTGAAACAACCTCCGGCGCAATCCTCATAAACGAGGCTCCGGCTACCCTGCTTTCCTTCCGAAAGGGTAATGTAGCCCCTTTCCGAGTGCGCTTCCTAAAAGATGGCATTCCCTTTGAGCCGCCCGGCCCCGTAGCCTTGAGCGTGAGGCTCAACGCATCGGGCACGTTTGGCGGGGTGGGGTATGCTACCGGCTCTCTTGAGGGAGTGGAAGGCACCGGGGATGAGGCCGTTTGCCTAGTGAAGCTGGATCTTTCCGGAGCACCCCTGCAAAACGCTTTCAGCGATGGTGCGCAGAGCGTGTCGGCACTCCTGGAAATACGCTGGATCATGGGCGGCTACACCCTCACCTCGCAACTTGTTGCGGCCATCATCAACAACACCCTTCATTAAGTCCCCATGGCAACTCCACGCTTTGACCCTAAGATTTCACTGGGGCACATTCTCACCGCCCTTAGCATGATTGGTGCTGTCTTCATTGCTTGGGGAGTGATGACAGAAAAGCTTTCCCATGTGAAGGAGACGCAGACCGCACAACAGACGCGCACGGAAAAGGTTGAGGATCGAACCGGGAAGCTTGAGGCGGACAACGCGACACTCAAAGCGAACATTTCCGCGATCAATGACGGCATTCAGGATCTCCGCCAAGACTTACGGCTTTCGCGTGGCACGGCCTCCCGTTGACACCGGGGCTAGGGCATGCCTGCGAACCTCACCCTTCCCCGAAGATCGAACCGCCCGGAGCTTTCCGCCTGGGTGCTGGACAAAGCCCTAGGCTGGGTATTCCGCAAGTACGCCAAAGGCGCTCTTGCTAACCACAAGACGACGCTCGCGGGCGTGGGGTCCATCTTGGCCGGACTTGGCTCGCTGGTGCAGCTCCTCATGGGCTGGAGTGATGGCGGCGAAGTCCACTTCATGGATCTCGCTGAAGTGATTGGCTTCATTTCCCTCGGCTTCACGGGCATCTTCGCCCGTGACTACGACAAGACTTCCAAGGGTGAGTTGGCGGTGATTGACGGCCACGTGATCCCGAAGGCGCTACCCGTGGCGGAGTAATCATCACGAACCTCAACCCCAAACAATACACCCCTCAACAAATGAAAGAAAAAATCCTCTCCCTCTTTTCCAAGGAAACCCTGATTCAGGTGCTCGCCTTCTTCTTCTACGCCATCTCCCCCGGCGCATGGGACAAAGCAAAGGATGCCGTTACCGAAGCGGAAAGCCTTTTCAGTGAGCCCGGTACGGGAGCGGCCAAGTTCGCTCATGCCAAGCGCGTCATTGCGGATGCCTACAAGGAACTGGCCCCGCGCGCCCTGAATTGGCTCATTGAAACCGCTCTCGCCTTCCTGGGCGCGAAGCTGCTCAAGCAAGTCAAGGGATAGCCATTCAAGACAACACCCGTCCGGCGTGAGCCTCTCCCTATTGGCTGGGAGAGGCTCTTTTTTTGACACCGGGGCAGGGGCATGTTTGCCCCACTCTTAGCCCTATTCGGCATTCGGCCAGCCCGCAAAGCGAGCTCCCCTGCCAATCTCACAGCAACCGCCGCAGAGAAGCCGAAGCCGGTCCCCGCAGTCTCCACACCTCGCGAGCCCACCTCACTGGCGGAAGCCATTGCAAAAGCCGCAGAATCGCAGATCGGCATACTCGAGACAGAGGGAGAGAATCGGGGGCCGGGGATTGAGAAGTTTTGGAGCGCTACCAGCTACAAGACGGGCTATCAAAACCGTGAGCCCTGGTGTGCCGCTTTCGTATGCTGGTGCATCCTTGAGGCATTGCTCCGACTGGTCATCAAACCTCCCTTCAAGCGACCCACCACGGCGCAAGCGTTCGGCTTTGAGCCCTGGGCGACGTACAGTGATGCGGACAACGTGAAGCTTGTGCCGAAGGATGGCGACATCCGACGTGGGGACATCATTGTCTATTCCTTCTCGCACGTCGAGATTGCCACTAAGGACACGCCGAAGGGGGCGAATCTGGTGGAGTGTGTGGGCGGCAATACGAATGATGCCGGGCACAGGGAAGGGGATGGTGTTTATCGAAAACAACGTCACCGCCGCTCATTCCGTGCTGTGGTGCGCATCGAGTAGTTTTGACAGGCCTTCAGAAGGGCATGCAGCACACGTTCGCACTCGATATCAAAACAGGCGTCCTAAGCCTGATTTCTTCCCGCGAAGCCCTCACCTCCCTCACGCTACGGCGCGGCGGACGTTGTGGGCTTCGCATTTTTCTGACGGAGAACGGTTCGCCCGTGGAACTCCCGGCAGGTTTCACGGTGGAAGCTTCCGCCAAAGTGTCGGCAGACTCGCCTAACGCGCTCGCTTTCACCCCTTTCAGCGGCGCGAGCCCTGTGGTTTGCACCGTTCATGCAGCGGGCTCCGTGTTGGATGGCTTGCTGTCCGTGGACGACGACCCCTCAAATGACGTGGAAAGCGTGGATCTCTTGTTCGACGTTCTCGTTCTGGACAGCTCTCGCGATGTGGTGGCACAATCTCAGCGTGTCACACTGACCATTGAGAACACCATCACCCGTCCCGGAGAGACGGGGCCAGAGCTTGCACCTTTGTCAGCACGCCTGATTGAGAGCCTGCCGGGCGTCTCGGGGCTAATTGGCGGAGAACCGGAGCACCTGGACGCACGCCCCACAATAAACCTCCCTGATGGCTGGCGCGTTGCCGTGCTGGATGCGGGCACCTTACGTTTCTATCAGCTCACTGCGACCACTGAAGAGAGCGACGTGCCCGACTTTGTGCGCCCGGTGGACTACGTCGAAGAGAGCAACGCCCGCGCCTGGGTGGAGCTTGGCGGCGACGGCGTGACGCAGGTGGAGTTTGAGGCAGCGATTGCAGGGCTTCAAAACTCCAAACT
>JBGGMQ010000160.1:0-7366 GCA_041287975.1 Verrucomicrobium sp.
GCCGAATACGGTTCTCTTATCTGCGCCATCCACGGGCCGCCTTGGCTGCGCTTGTCGCCACTGACAGGGGGAGGTTTCATTCTGATCGCAGCAGCTGCCTTCCTCATTCTGGCTTCGAGCTTGCAGGCTCAAACCTATCAAAACCTCGTCGCCAACGGCAGCTTCAACGGTGGTAGTATTGCAGGTTGGACGAGCGTTCCCGGAGATGCGCCGAACAGCCAGGGAGGTGGCGAGCGCTGGAGTGGCTCGGTTGACGGGTCTGCCGCCAACCCTTCGAATCTGGCCCACAACGGCAGGTCCACCGGCTTGGGGCTTTACAACGCAGGAATTGCGTATGTGTGGGAAGACTTGGCGGACTACCGGGTGCCGTCGCAGTGGTCTGTCCTCAAACAGAGTGTTTCAGGCCTCAACACGGCCTTGAACAGCAGCGGCGGACTGGAGATTTGGTTCGATCTGCGCTGGAGTGAGGGCAATCCCACCGGCTACAACGCCTTTCTGGACGTCACCTTGAACGGTGTGTCCTACGCCCATTTTGCGACCGTGGGAAACGATGCCTCCCACCTTCCGGCAAATGCAGCGGCTCTGAATGGCGGTGTTCTGGATGGCGGTACACTGGGCACCGCCAGCGGTTCCGCGACCCTTTCGTCCATCCCCTGGAATACCTGGGAGCGGTACAAATTGACCATTCCGAATTACCTCGGCCCCAGCACGGCGGAGCTCGGCTTCGTTTTGACGACCGACCACGTGTTGGGCTCGGGGACGAGTTACTCCAGCGATGACTATTATCTGGACAATGTTATCGTCCCTGGACTCGTGGCAGTGCCAGAGCCCTCAGGCGCTCTGCTTTTGGGGCTGGCTGGGTGCGTGAGCCTCCTGCTTTACCGCCGTCGGTCGTCTGTTGGCTGAGAGGGGCTCAGTGGAGGCGGGGGCTTGTGTCTTTTTGGGGGGAGGGGAGGTCTCTACCGGATCTCTGCTGAACGTTTCTTCATTTTTCGGTATATTTTCTTGCCAAGAAACCGTGGTCTGAGGCGTTATGGAGTGGTGACCCTCTTGTCCATACCGGGGTGGGAGAGTCATCTGTCCAACCTAGCGTTCATCTCAACATACAAATTCATACCTATGAAAACTCTGCTTTCCGTTTTCGCTCTTTCGGTCGCCATGGCCGGTCTGGCCTCCGCTGAAGCCACCAACAAGGAGTGCCCTGTGAGCGGCAAGCCTGTGAAAGAAGGCGTGACCAGCAAGCACGAAGGCAAAGACGTCGGCTTCTGCTGCAACAACTGCAAAGGCAAGTTCGACAAAGAGCCCGCCAAGTACCTCGGCAAGTTGAAGTAATGCTAAACCCAAGCCTGTCGGTTTGGATAGCTCAACTACCGGGCTGCGGTGACCGAGTGTCGATCGTCAGATCCCCAAGATTTTCCGTTGGCGGAGTCGGGCAACCGGCTCCGCTTTTTTGTGGAGTTCTTTGGAAGGGGTGGGGGCGAAGAGGCTGGAGGGTCCCAAAAACTTCGTAAAATTTGCTCTTCGACACCAATTTCTTGCGATCCGGGGCGTTGTATCTTTAATTAATTCCCGTTCATTCGGACTCGGATTGAATTTGCCATTCTCAAACCCCGTCCTATGCCGGGACTGCTCACCTTACTTTATTTACCTGACACCTGACTCGATACTGATGAAAACACTGCTCACCCTTGCCTTCGTCGCTGTTGCCAGCATCGCCTCCGCCGCCCCGGTGAACAAGACCTGCCCTGTGGGTTCCCGCCCGATCCGTACGGACGTGACCTCCGTGTACAACGGCAAGGAAATCGCTTTCTGCTGCAACAACTGCAAAAAGAAGTTCGACGCTGAGCCTGCGAAGTACGCTGACAAGGTGAAGTAAGGCGTAGGCAGAGACCAAAGACAGGAAGACGACGGTGTGTGAAGTCGGAGTCGAAAGACTTGAGCTTCGTTGCTGAGCGAGATTTTTTGAAGGCCAGGGGGGTTGCCCTTGGCCTTTTTTTGTGTTGTAGTCCGAGTGTCCCTTCGGCGCACTGAACGGTTGGGACAACCGAACTACGGCCTGAGGTCCGCCTTCTGGGTAGTCCGAGTGTCCCACTCGGCTTGCGAGCGGAGCGGGGTGATGCTGTAGGAGGTTGAGCGCGCGTGACCGTCGGAGTTCGCGTGTCCCTGCGGCGCACTGAACGGTTGGGACAACCGAACTACGGCCTGGCTCCTACGTCCACTTGCTCTTGTACAATGAATACTCGCCCGGCTGAAGTCGTGCCTTGGTCGGGTTGTCCGCAATGTACTGTTGATAGTGCGCAAACTCGGCGGCGTCTCGAACGATGCGGTCGTAACTCTCACCTTGCCAAAGCGGACCGTGTTTCCCGGTCGTGGAATTGATCTGTCTCGCGGAGAAACGTTTCCACGAGAGGCCCAAATCTTTTAGCGTAATTTTGGGAGCCAGTTGCACCAAGGCGTGCACGTGATTGGGCATGATGACGTAGTCTCCCAGCAAGTACCGATCTCCGTCGAAATGAAGCAGGGTGTCATCGAGCACGGCACGCAAATCGTGACGACGCAACAGGCATTCGCCGTGCCCCGCATCCAGAAGCTGATGGAACTCTTCTGAGAACTCACGTTTGAAGTCCTGCTGCTCTTGCGGGGAGAGGCTTTGCAGTGCGTCACGCCAGAAGTTGGCGGGCGGGTTCTTTTCGTGGGGCGGTGTCTGAGATTGAGGCGAGGGAATGGCGCCCTTGCATTGCAACCAGAGAAGGCGTTTTTCCCGGAAGGTCTTTGCGATCTCAGCAGGGAGGGAATCTGAAGTGCGAAAAGTGATAAAGTAGCAGACTTCAGGTTGCTGCCAATGGGGGAGCCTGCGGCGGGAGACATCGGGTTCGAGATCGAAATTGAAGAATCGAAAACGAGACATGTTTCCGTTGGGAGGGGGTTGCTGATTGGGGGTGGTGTGGTAAAAATATTGAGGGGACGGCTGGAGGCAACTGAATTCAAGGAGTAGTCCGAGTGTCCCCACTCGGCCCGGGAGCGGAGGGCTGGCGTTGCATAGGATTAAGACGTGTGACCATCTGAGTCCGCGCGTTCCTCCGGCGCACTGAACGGTTGGGACAATCGAACTACTGCCTGAAGGCCGCCAGCCGGGTAGTCCGAGTGTCCCACTCGGTTTGGCAGCGAAGGGGGCGGCATTGCGGAGGATGAGGGCGTGTGACCGTCTGAGCCCGCGCGTTCCTCCGGCGCACTGAACGGTTGGGACAACCGAACTACTCCTGACAGCAATTCCTTCGGGACGCCGTTCCTGTCTTTCTCCCTCCTCACTCCCAGCACCTCACTGCATGCGCCTCGCTCTCTCGTTCTGCCTCGCCACCCTCATCCCGTTCCTCTCCTCCTGCCAGACCCACCCGCCACGAGATGTCATTTGGAATCCTGACGGCAAGTCCATGACGGATCTGCGCACGTTGCGGCTGCGGGGTGACCGGCCCAGTGCGACGCTCACGCCGGGGGTGACCCTTTATGCAGACCGCATCGACTACCTCGACAAGCGTCGCCAGCATGGGGAGGCCTCGGGCCGGGTGTACGTGGAAGTCGGCCCTCAGGCCCGGTATGCGTGGCTGGTGGAGAACGGGTACGCGGACCGGGCTGCCTTCAATACGCGGGGGAACTGGCTGGTGCTGGCGGGGAATGCGATGCTGGAGCGTGAGAAAATGACGCAGATCGCCACTGAGCCGTACACGGAAATCGAGATCCGCTGGGGCACGCTGGTCAGCGACATCATCCTGCGGGGGCCCACAAGGACGGATTTCGCAAAGTCCAACCGCCTCCCTCCAGGCGTTACCATTCGCGGAGCCGCTGCGGAGTCCAGCCTTCGCAGTCCGGTTTCACCCCGAAAAGAACCCCCACGCATCCCTTCCAAGTCCAAAAACTGAAGAAAATGTTTCCTGTCTTGCCATATGCTGGAATTCTGGCAAGAGTGCGATCCCCGATTTTCCAGGCATGAGCGACCCAATTAGGCACGAGTGCGGCATTGCCGCGGTGAGGCTGCTGAAGCCGCTGGGCTACTACGAACACAAATACGGCAACGCACTCTGGGGCCTCGACAGGCTCCATGCGTTGATGATCAAACAGCGCAACCGTGGCCAGGACGGCATGGGTATTGGCTGTTGCAAGCTGAACATGCCTCCAGGGCTGCCCTACATGTTCCGCGTCCGTTCCAGCAAGAACGACTCACTGGAGGAAGTCTTTGGCGAAGTCATGGATGACTTCAAAGATGAGGCACGCAAGGCCAACAAGGAGCGCAAGCAGACGGCCATCGAGCGGAACACGGAGTACGTGAAGTTTGAGCACGACCCGGTCGCGATCAAAGAACAGTTCGAGTTTGGCGGGGAAGTCCTCATGGGGCACCTGCGCTACGGCACGAGCGGCGGCTTTGGCAAGGCGTCCTGCCACCCCTACCTGCGCCGGAGCAACTGGCCGACGCGCAGCCTCATGGTCATGGGGAACTTCAACATGACCAACACCCGGGAGCTCAACGACGTGATGCGTCGCCGTGGGCAGCACCCCGTGGTGGATACGGACACCCAGACGGTGCTGGAAGAGATCGGCTTCCATCTGGATGAGGCCCACACCTCTCTCTACCACGAACTGCGCGACTCCGGCATGGAAGGCCTGGCCATCCCTGCCGAGATCAGCAGGCGCATTGACGTCACGCAGATCATTCGTGACTCTGCCGCCATCTGGGATGGTGGCTACGCCATCTCTGGCGTCATAGGGAATGGCGACATGTTTGTCATGCGCGACCCCAACAGCATCCGCCCCTGCTTCTACCTGCAGACGGATGAGTTCATCGCCTTCGCCAGTGAGCGCGCTGCCCTGCGCACCGTGTTCGAGGTGACGGAAGAGGAAACTCAGGAGCTGCCTGCCGCCCACGTGGCGGTGGTGAAGAGCGACGGACGTTTTACCCTCGATCCCTTCACCGCGCCCCTCGAGCCGACGCCGTGTGCGTTTGAGCGCATCTATTTCTCCCGTGGCAATGGTGCCGAGATCTACCAGCAGCGGAAGGCTCTGGGCGAGGCCCTCGTGCCCCAGTTGCTCGACTCCATCGACAACGATCTGGAGAACACCGTGGTGAGCTTCATCCCGAACACCGCTGAGACCGCCTTCTACGGTTTCATGGATGGTTTGCGGAAATACCGCCGGTTCGAGGTGAAAAAGACCCTTATGGAGATGCTGCGCTCCGGGAATCTGGACGAGTCCAAAGTGGACGACCTGATCCTGCGCAACTGGCCCCGTAGTGAGAAGATCGCGCACAAGGACATCAAGAGCCCCACCTTCATTGCGCAGGAGGAGGGCCGCGATGCCCTCGTCTCCAGCGTGTATGACATCACCTATGAGGTGGTGAAGCCCACGGACAATCTCGTGGTGCTGGATGACTCCATCGTCCGCGGCACCACGCTGAAGCAGAGCATTCTGCGCATCCTGGCCCGCACGAACCCCACGCGCATCATCGTCGTCTCCACCGCCCCGCAGATCCGTTACCCGGACTGCTACGGCATTGATATGAGCGAGCTCGGCAAGTTCATCGCCTTCCAGGGGGCCATCGGCCTGCTGAAGGACCGGAACCGCTGGGACCTCATCGAGCAGACTTATGAAAACTGCCTGGTGGAGCTGAAGAAGCCCTCCGCAGAGCAGCGGAATGTGGTGCAGGACATTTACGCACCCTTCACGCCAGAGGAGATCTCGGTGAAAATCGCCGAGCTCGTCCTCCCCCCGAACATCACCTGGAAGGGTGAAGTTCACGTCATTTACCAGACCATCGCAGACATGCACACGGCTCTCCAGCCGCGCTGTGGTGACTGGTACTTTAGCGGCAACTATCCCACTCCGGGAGGTAACGCCGTCGCCAATGAGGCCTTCGTCCGCTATCACCGCGGGAAGACAGGCCGCGCCTACGACATGTTGTTTGAGTCATGAAGATACTGGTCACTGGAAAAGGAGGTCGCGAGCACGCCATCATCACCGCGCTTCGCGAGAGCGCCCCGGACGCAACCTTGTTTGCCTACCCTGGCAGCGATGCCATTGCGGGCCTCGCGACTCGTGTGGAGGCGAAGGATCTCCTGGACCTGATCGCCTTCATGCAGCGCGAGCAGGTGGACCTGTGCGTCGCGGGTGAGGAAGCGTATCTCGTCAAGGACCGCGGTCTGGCGAATCTCTGCGCCGAGGTCGGCATCCCGTGCTGGGGCCCTTATAAAGAGGCGGCCCAGCTCGAGGCCAGCAAGGCGTTCGCCAAATATTTTCTGCAACGGCACAACATCCCCACGGCTGCCTTCAGTGTGGTGCATACCAAGCATGAAGCGCAGCGTGCCATCACGAAGTATCCCGTGGTGCTGAAGTTCGACGGACTGGCTGCGGGCAAAGGCGTTGCCGTCTGCCCGGATGAAGCTTCCGCCAGCGAGTTCCTGGATGAAGTCTTCACCAAGCGCTCGTTTGGGGAAGGGGATTTGATCGTCGAGGAGTGCCTTAGCGGTCCAGAGATCTCCATCTTCGTCTCCGTGTGTGATGACAGCTATCACATCCTCATGCCGGCGCGCGACTACAAGCGCATCGGCGATGGCGATGCCGGTCCGAACACGGGCGGCATGGGGGCGGTGGCCTCCCGCCAGATCATCTCTGCCGAGTTGCTGGCCGAGATCGAGGAAAAAATGGTGAAGCCCACCGTGGCCGGTCTGCAGAAAGACGGGCTCAAGTACCGTGGCTTCCTCTACTTCGGTGTCATGCTCACGCCGAACGGCCCGCAGATGCTGGAGTACAACTGCCGCTTTGGCGATCCCGAGGCCGAGGCCGTGCTGCCCATGGTTCGCGGAGATTTCGCAGGCTACCTTTTCGCGGCTGCCAAAGGCGAGCTGAAGCCTGAATTGATCCAGTTTGAAGAAGGCTGGAGCGTCTGCCTCATCCTGGCCAGCGCGGGATACCCCGCCTCCTCGCGGAATGGCGATGTCATCAGCGGTCTGGATGGCGTGAGCGGGGCTCGCGTTTTCCACTGCGGCACCCGCCGTGGCGATTCCGGATTCGAGACCAACGGGGGCCGTGTGCTTGCCGTGGTCTCCCAGGGCGTCACACGTGCTGAAGCCCGGGATCAAGCCTACGCCAGCGCCAAAGGCATCACCTTTGACGGACTGCAAGGCCGGTCAGACATTGCCAGCCTGCACTTCGACTGACGGATTTAACGGCCCGGCGGCTTCTGCGGACGGGCTTCTTTTTCAGGTGTCATTCTGCTTGCCTCTCGCGAGACTTTCTTCACCATCCAACCCTACACCACCCCGCACTACCTACTCCCACTATGAAAGCCGTCATCATCTACGGAAGCGCCAACGACATG
>JBGGMQ010000161.1:0-4335 GCA_041287975.1 Verrucomicrobium sp.
CCTCAGTTTCCGCCTTCACTTCCGTGACGTTCACCCCGGTGGCCTTGGTCTCGCTCACCTGGGCCTGGACAGCTTGGGCGGAAGCGTCGGGGGGCGTAGGAGCGGCTTCGGGCGATTTGAAAAGGGTCTGCAGACTGCTACGGCCCTCCTCATCCACCTCCGTACGCATGCTGACGCCACTGATGTGCAGCTCTTTCACATTCACGGTTCCATTGATGAGGTCTTTCAGCTCCACCTCAAGCACGGCGCTCTCTGTGGCAAGCAGGGCCTTCCCGGCCGCCAGGGGCTGACGCTGGGCCAGGGGCAGGCCGATCTGGTCGTCTTTAGGGGCAAGCTGCAATCCTTTGATCTGCAACCGGGCGGGTGACGCCAGCATCTGGATGTCCGTGGCATCAATCTGAGCCCGGCAATTCCAGGCGGCCTCCATCTGAGACACTACAGAAGCCTTGTCGAAGCGACCGAGCAGCCACTGGTAGCCACCCACGCCAACTCCGGCAAGAATGACGATGAATCCCAGTCCTGCGATGAGCACCTTTTTCTTCATGGTGCAAACCATACGGTCTGACCCTGCCACGACAAGCGACAAAACTTGCCCAGAGCAGGGGGCACCCGGGGCGAAGCCTGCACTTTTGGCGCTTGAGCCATCCCCGATTTCCCTCTACATCGTCCAATGTCCATCCGCGTTCGCTTCGCCCCCTCCCCTACCGGCTACCTTCATGTAGGAGGTGCCCGCTCGGCCCTGTTCAACTGGCTCTATGCCCGCAAAAACGGCGGCACCTTCATTCTGCGCATTGAGGACACGGATGAGGCCCGGAATACTGAGGCGGCAATGAGTGCCATCTTTGATGGTCTGCGCTGGCTGGGCCTGGATTGGGATGAAGGTCCGGAGGTGGGCGGCAACTTCGGCCCCTATTTCCAGAGTGCCCGCCAGGCGAACTACGACGCCTACTTCAAAAAGCTGGAGGAAGCTGGACGGGTGTACTTTGAAGAGAACGGGGCGGCCCGCTTCAAGTTCAGCCGTGAGGCCATCACCATTCCCGATCTTGTTTGTGGTGACATTCACTTTGCCGCTACCGAAGAGCCGGACATGACGGTGCGCCGACCCGACGGCAGCTACATCTTTCACTTCTGCAATGTCGTGGACGACATCGAAATGGGCATGACCCACGTCATCCGTGGAGAGGATCACATTTCCAACACCTGGAAGCACATCGATTTGTTCAACGCTTTGGGCTTTGCGCCCCCAGTCTACGGGCACATCCCCCTGCTACTGAACCCGGGTGGGTCGAAGATGAGCAAGCGGGATGAGGGATCCAGCATTGAAAGCTACAAGGAAGCAGGTTTCCTCCCCGGAGCGGTCTTCAACTATCTCTGCCTGCTGGGATGGACGCCTAAGCTTGAGAGCGAAAAGTTCCAGCCCCAAGACGCAGTGAACCTCTTTGATATTGCGGATGTGCATCACAGCAACGCCCGCTTTGACATGGTCAAATGCACCTGGCTGAACCAGCAGCATCTGCGGGACCTCGACGATGCCGCACTTGTCGCCCATGTCCGGCCCTGGCTGGAAAAAGCAGGAATCGTTGCCGGTGCCGACAATGAATACATTGCCCGCGCCCTGAACAGTGTGAAGGAGAAGGTGAGCCTCGCCTCCGAGTTCCCCTCCTGGGTGCACTTCTTCTTCACAGAGTCATTCCCCATCGAAGACGAAGTGATGAACAAACTGAAGACCAATGCCCAAGCTCCCAAGCTGCTGGCGGCGCTGCATGCTGCCCTGAGCGACGCTGGCGACTGGACCGAAGCCGGTCTTGGTGAGACCTTGAACCAGGTGGCAGCAACGGAAGGTGTGAAAGCAGGTGCGCTGATGCCTCTCCTGCGCTTCTCCCTGAGCGGTCAGACCCGGGGTCCAGATGTGAAGGTGATGATGACGGTCCTGGGCAAGGTGCGAGTGCTCGGGCGCCTCGCCCGGGCGTCAGCAGACCTGGCTCCCGCCTGACAATTCCGGCAATGCCACCGCCTCTTCATTCCTGCATCCTCGGTCAGATCTTTTTGATGGCTCTGGCCGGGGTCACTGCGCAAATCCAGGCTGATCCTGCGGAAGCCAGGGCCGTGGAGCTACGTGGTCCTGCGGGCCTGTACACGCTCGCCCAGTGGAAGCTGGACTGGCCGGGATGCCAGTTCGAGGGGGGCATCCGGGATGAACGAGTATCCGTGACAGAGGAAGGAGCCTCAAAGCGGTGGCTGCGGGTGAACTATGCCCCAGGCCAGATCGGGCCCGAAAAAGGCGGAGCCGGATGGCGTATGCCCACGGGCACCCGGGAGTTTGCGGAACTCACCTATGCCGTGCGCTTCAGCGAAGGATTCGACTGGGTGAAAGGCGGCAAACTGCCTGGAGTGTGCGGCGGCCCCGACAACGTGAGCGGTGGCCGGCCGGCCACGGGCAAGAACGGATTCTCCGCACGGCTCATGTGGCGTCGCGACGGGCGGGCCGAAGCTTACGTCTACCACAAGAACCAGCCCACGAACTATGGCGACCAGTTTGCCTTCCCGGCTGACTTCCGCCTCCCTACCCAGACACCCGTGCACGTACGCATGCAGGTGGGCATGAACACCCCCGGCCAGCGGGACGGCACTCTGCGGGTTTGGGTCGCCATCAACAAAGAGGCACCCCGCCTGATGGTGGAACGCACGAACCTGGAGTGGCGGGACGACCGCAGCTTCGGCGTTGACTCCTTGTACTTCGAAACATTTCACGGGGGCGGCGATCTAAGCTGGGCCCCCACCCGCCCCTGCTGGGCGGAGTTCTCCGACCTTCGCATGGGCACACCGCCCAAAGACTGACACCATGGCAAAAGCATTCTACACGCTGGAGGACCTGCGCGACTGGGAGAATGTCTCCCGGGACATCAACCCGCCTCCTTTGCTCGCCGTCATTGGCGACCCCATCGCCCACTCCCGATCTCCGCAGATGCACAACCCGGCAATGACGGCTCGAGGAATCAACGGGCAGTACATTCGTGTCCACGTGCCACCTGGATCAGTGGCCGTTGCGCTGGAACTCTTCGCCAGGAATGGCTTCACCGGAGTCAACTGCACCATTCCGCACAAGTTTGAGGCCCTGGAGGCCATGGACGAGCTCAATGGCCTGGCCGTGGTGCTGGGTGCCGTGAACACCGTGCATCTGAACGATGGTGAGAAGACCGGCTACAACAGTGATGGCCCAGGTTTCCTGCGTTCTGTGGAAGAAGCCTTCCAGAAAGAGGTGAAGGACCTGCGTGTGCTCATCATTGGAGCAGGCGGGGGTGCAGGCCAGGCGGTGGCGATTCAGAGCGCCCTGGAAAGGTGTCCCGAGCTTTATCTGGCCAATCGCACAGTGGAGAAGCTGGAGCCCTTGGTCCGGCAGTGTCAGGAGCACTCTCCTCAAACCCAGGTAACGCGTCTGGCCTGGACGAATGAGGCCCTCGCGGGTGTGCTGGACAAGGTGGATCTCATCGTGAACGCCACGCCCATCGGGATGAAGGAAGGCGACGCGCCGCTCTTCGACTACAGCGGGCTGCGACCTGGCCATCTGGCCTATGACATGGTGTACCGGGCCTCCTCCCCCACCCCCTTCATTGCCGCGGCCCAAGCGGCTGGTTTGGCAACTTGCGATGGACTACGGCTACTGCTCCATCAAGGCGCGATTTCGTTCGGACACTGGTTCGGTGAACCTGTGCCACTGGAAGCAATGCGCAAAGGCCTGAGTGAGGCGGTTTAATGAAGAACCGCCCACGCATGAGTTTGAGTATTGCGGGCTCAAACGAGGATGCGTAGGCTTAAAAAATCATGGGGAACCCCAACCGTAACGACGAGTCACCTGACGAGGAGCCCCAGACAAAGCCGCCGCTTGGAAAGACTTGCCGGCAGTTTTGGAATATCACCAAGGCCTTCTTCACCTCCGCAAGCCGTCGCAAAGCCCGCGGGTTCCTGGCCATCCTCCTGACGCTGGCTCTGGCTGTGGGCGGCGTGCAGGTGCTGATGAGCTATGCGGGACGTGACTTCATGAACGATGTCGCCCGCCGCGACGGAGTCGCCTACTGGCGCAGTCTGGCCTGGTACATCACCACTTTCGCCATCGCCGTGCCCATTGGGGTCTTTTACCGCTGGACGGAAGAGCGACTGGGACTGCTGTGGCGGGAATGGCTCACCCAGCACCTGATCCGGCGCTACTTCAACAACCGGGCGTACTACCAGCTGCAAGGCTCCGAGCGGGTGGACAACCCGGATCAGCGTATCAGTGAAGATGTGCGGAACTTCACCATCAGCACGCTCAGCATTCTGCTCATTGCGCTCAACTCT
>JBGGMQ010000162.1:0-3102 GCA_041287975.1 Verrucomicrobium sp.
ATCGACAGAAGTGACCGTTAGGAAACGGGTGGTGAGATCCAGATTGCGGGTGCCGAAGTGCGGTGCAGGTGCGACGCCGGTCGTGCGACCGCCACCGGCCGAAACATACTTGGAATCCGAGATGACGCCGGGGGTCTTGGAGCCAACACGACGGTTGAACGTCATGGCATAGCTGCTGGCTGCACCACCGAACTGGCGGCTGTCCTGGGCATTGAAGAACTCATTGTTGGACTTCCACTCGAACTCGGCAGCACCGACCTTGTCATAAAGGTCCATACCGGCGAGTTGCATGTTTTTGAGCCCTTCCACCTTAACCGTGAATTCCGGATTCATGAGACTGAAGCCTGGGGCGGGCATGGAGAACTTCATGACGAGCATGCCCTGAACGCGACGCTGGGTGGGCTGCAGCGGGGCGGATCCGATATCCAGCGTGCCATTCCAGTTCTCCGGCAGACAGCCTGGATGATTGTAGGGGCTGTTGGCCTTGGATCCTTCGGCATTGCGGTCCACCCCATAGCTGTTCACCATGGTGGCGAGCGATGGCTTGGGGGGATAGTTGGAATACCAGAACGTGTACTTGGGAACCTGGAGCCACCTATCTTTCGGATTGTTCGTCAAGGCTGGCCCTGCAAACTCGTCGACCCCGTTTGGTGGATCGTACCGCGTCATGCGGACGGCGGTGCGCCCGCCGCTGACTTTGCGCGCCGGATCCCCAACGGCGGGCTCGCGCCAGTTGGTGGCACCGTCTGCGACGGGGGTGACGTAGCTGCCTTTGTCCGTGGCTCCATCCGCAGTGCAGATGAACTGAAACCCGACCTCTGAAAGAGCGACGAAGCGGCCGAAACCGACGTAGGTCTCGGCACCGTCTTTGTAGAGGGACGGGGCGACCATGCCGTGTCCCGGGAAGGAGGACTCAATCAAGCGCTCCGAGTAGGCCTGACCGGTGGCACCACGAGTGGTGGCCGTGCTGGCACGATCATAGGTGTAGGTGCGGAAGGTCTTGGGGCGCTCGGCATAGAAGAAGCCGTCATAGCCGGATTCCTTAAGACCACTGGTCATCCCAGCGGTGGTGGCGTACTTCGCGGTGTCGTAAGCTCCGCTAGCGGCCTGCAGGGTTTCCTTGGAAGGAGCCAGGAAACCATCATAGAGGTTTGTAGCGCGGATGTAGTCAAAGATCTCCACGAGGACCTGTTTGTAGTCCTGCGGATACTTGTCCTTGAACGAAGCTCCGCCAGGGAACTTCTGCTCCAGGAGGGCGATGAGGTAACGGATGAGGTGCTTGTTGCGCTGGAGCTCGATGTCCCGGCTGGGGCTGTAGGCGCACTTCCGACGGAAGAAGTAGCTGTCTGAGCCGTCTGACTTGGCTTTGCCCATGGAGGCGCAGAAGGCGATAAGCTGGTCAAACCCGGTACGAAAGTCTTTGGCGTTGGTGACGCCCAAAACGGCTTTACCAGCCTCGTATTCCAGCCCGCCTTCATCCGCGACAGGCCAGATCGCGACGCGAGGGGTGCCGAAGATATTGGTCTCGGGCATGCGACTCTGGGCGGTGAGGAAAAAGCGAAGCCGCTCAAGATTGACCTTGTCAGTGGTCGAAATCTCACCGGGACGGGAGAAGATGGAGTCATTGGTGGTGACCCCGTCTGAGCCATTCACATACGAGCTGAGCTTGCGGCGTCCGTTTTCAAAGCCATCGGCAAAGTAGAGCTCATCCACGGAGGCATAGAGGCGCTCCTGGATGGAATCCACGAGGCTCATGTACTTGTTGTACAAGGAGTCTTTGAAAGTGCCGCCGGTGCCGGTGTAGTTGTCCACGAACTTCCAGTAAGGCACGGTGCCTGCTTTGGAGCCGCCGAAGTTGATCTTGGGGGCGAGCTTGTAGATGGTCTCTTTCCGCTTGAGGATGGTGGCGTAGTTGAGATCGGATCCGGGGAGGCCGTACAGGTCCATCTCCTGATTGGGGAAGAAGACGGTGCTAAGGGCGACGGTAGCAGGATGGCCGGGATAGCGCTGATACTCCTGGGCGGTGGGCTGGTAATAAGCCCACCACAGATCACGATCATGGAAGAGCGAAGGGACCGTCCAGTAAGTAGGCTCGCTGGCGGTGTTGATGTTGAGCTTGCAGGACTCGTCATCCGTCCAGAAGGCGACGCGCCCTGAGATGGGATTGGCCTTGGCTTCAGTGGGGCTCAGGACGGAGCCATCGGGCTTCACGAACTGATTGCTGCCGTTGAGGACGCCGAAAGTGCCGTCCTTGAGCACGTAGAGCCACTCTACGGGCATCGGGAGGCGCGCCTCAAGGTGATCGATGCTGGCGTTGGGGTCGGGGTCCTTCACGCCGTTAACGCCTGCGGAGTAGTAGAAGCCCTCGATGTTGTCGTTTTTGGCGGCTCCTTCGGTCGTGCGCACATAGGCACGGGGATCAAGGATGGGGAAGAACAAGTGGGGCGTACCGACTGCATCCGCCGCAGGGCGGATGACGGGCTCATTCAGATCCACGTAACGTGTGGGGCGGGCATTCCAGTCTGCAGGAGGGCGGTCGGTGACCATGGACCGCTCATCGGTGCGCACCACCATCTGGGAACTGGAGTAGAGCTTGAAGCCGGAGTCGAAAGTACCGTCCGTCTGGTAGCGACGTACGGCTCCTGGCTGCGAGGCCCAGAGATAGCGACGCCCGTTGGCGGTATCATCCTTTCGGCGGGTCCCCTGCCAGACCTGATCCATGACCACGTTGACAGCGGAGTCGGCAAGTTCCCGGGAGCGCTCCTGATACGTTTGTTGATTCGAAGATGCCAGCTCTGTCTGCGACATGGAGAACATGGCGACGGTGAGCAGTGTCATCAACGCGAGGACGGAGACGACAGTGATGAGGGCGATTCCCCGACGGCGTTTTCCAGTACTGGCAGAGTGTTGGGAGGGGGGGATTTGTTTCATTGCGAATAAACAGGCTGCAATCCGGAGCGAATGGTCGCAATCTGTCTAAGCACCCATCATGCCACTCTTCTGGCATGGCGAGAGCGCGGTCACAATAATATCACTAGCTATGATTACTGGAGGGATTGAGGGGTGTGGGGCGGTGGGTGCGTGGAGGGTCGAGGAGGATGT
>JBGGMQ010000163.1:0-3468 GCA_041287975.1 Verrucomicrobium sp.
GAAGTGTCCTTCGTGGGCAACTCAGTGATCGACAGTGACAAACTTCGCAAATCCGTCGAAGTAAAGGTGAACGAGCCCGTCGACGAGGCCAAGCTTTTCGCCGGTGCGACCAAGATCCGTGAGAGCTATGCCAAAAAAGGCTTTGCCGACGTGGGTGTGGACTACAAGATCGAGTCTCTTCCGACCCAGGGTTTCGTCCGCGTCGTTTACTCCATTGCTGAAGGTCAGCGTGGCATCATCAACGACATTCGTTTCGAAGGCCTGACCGCCGTCAAGGAAAGCACGATGCGTTCCAAGATGCAGCTCAAGGAAAAACGCCCCTGGCACCTTTGGGGCAAGAGCGGCAAGCTTAACAACGACGGTCTGCAGGAAGACATCCGCGTCGTCGAGCGCGCTGTTCAGGACCAGGGTTACGTTTATGCCAAGGTCGTCCAGGTGCGCCGCGAGCCCATCAAAGATGACCGTGTGGACCTCGTGTTCGTCGTCGACGAAGGCAAGCAGTACAATGTTGCTGAAGTCGCTTTGGAAGGGAATTCGGTCTTCACTCTCGAAGAACTGACCCCTGCGCTTACCATCGAAGCTGGCGCTCCTTACTCCGCCACAGACATTTCGAACGACGAGAAGATGCTCGGCGACTACTACGGCTCCCGTGGTTATGCCGACGCCCGCATCGGTACCAGCGTGGTGCCTTCCGGCCCGTCTTCCGTGAAGATTGTTTATCGTGTGGTGGAAGGCGAGAAGTCCTACATCAACAAGATCAACATCGAGGGTAACACCAAGACCAAGGACAATGTGATCCGTCGTGAACTTGCCTTCGCTCCTGGCGAAGAGTTCAACACCGTTCGTATTGAGAAGAGCAAGAGCCGTCTGTCCAACATGGGCTACTTCAGCCAGGTGGACTTCCGCAACAACCCGACGGGCACGCCAGGGTACAAGGACATTGACATCAGCGTCACAGAGCAGTCCACTGGTTCCGTCAACGTGGGTGCTGGCTTCAGCTCCATTGACAGCCTGGTCGGCTTCTTCTCCCTGACCCAGACGAACTTCGACATCACCAACTGGCCGAACTTCACCGGTGCTGGCCAGCGCTTCAACTTGGATGTCCGCTACGGCGACAAGCGCCGCGACTTCAGCGTGAGCGTGGTGGAGCCCTGGTTCCTTGGCCAGCGTCTCTCGCTCGGTGGGGAGCTCTTCTACCGCGATCTGTACTACCTCAGCGACGAGTATGACCAGCAGAACTACGGTGCTGCGATCAACCTCCGCAAGCCGCTGGGTGAGCACGCCTATGCCGAGCTTTCCTACACGATCCAGAACATCACCATCGACAACGTCGATGAAGAGGCTTCGCAGTTGATCAGAGATGAGGAGGGCGAGTACCTTCAGAGCAAGATCGACCTGACCCTCGTGCATGACACCCGTGATTCGGTGTACATCACCCGTAAAGGTCACAAGATCTCCGGCGGCGCTCTCGTCTCTGGTGACTTCCTTGGTGGCGATGTCGGTGTCTACGGCCTGAGCCTGGAAGCCGCCCAGTACGTGAGCCTTCCCATGGACATGATCTTCAGCATTGAAGGGGCAGTCCGCACAGTCGACACTCTTGGTGGTGGTGATGGTGGCGTGCCGATCTTCGAGCGTCTCTTCCTTGGTGGTGCCAACAACCTGCGTGGCTTTGACTACCGCGATGTGGGTCCGAAGGACGAGAACGGCGAGCCCATCGGTGGCAAAACCTCCGCTTACGCCTCCTTCGAGCTTAGCTTCCCCATCATCGAGAAAATCCGCGGTGCGGTGTTCTATGATGTCGGTGTTGTCAGCGGTGACAGCTACGACTGGGGTGGTGATGTGAACTCCGACGTGGGTGTCGGTCTCCGTCTCTTCTTCCTTCCTACAGGCCCCATCCGCCTCGACTTCGGTGTGCCTATGCAGGCTGACGAAGAGAACGACTCCGGTGGCAAGTTCAACTTCAACCTCGGCTACCGCTTCTAATCCCAGCCAGATTCATCTTCGAGGGGTCGCACGCAATGCGGCCCCTTGTGTGCTCCCGCTCCTACCTCTGTTAGTCACATGAAATATCTCCGTATCATCGCCATCATTTGTGCCTTGGCCGCTACTGCACCCGCCGCTGATCTGAAAATCGGTGTCGTGGATCTTAGCAAGGCTTTCGCTGAGTACTACAAAACCAAGGACGCTCAGTCGACCCTCAAGGAAAACGCAGACAAGGCCAAAGAGCAGCTTGCTGACCGCTTTGCCACGCTGAAGAAGCTGGCTGACGACATCGAAAAGATCAAAAAGGAAGCTCAAGACCCTGTGCTGAGCGAAGGCATCCGTGCCAAGAAGCGCCAGGAGTTCGAAAGCAAGGCCCAGGAGATCCGCTCCCTTGAGCGTGACATCCAGGAGTTCCGCCAGCTGCGCGAAAACCAGCTTCAGACGGAAGGCATGCAGCAGCGCAAAGGCCTGTATGACGAAATCCTCAAGGTCGTTGCCGACAAATCCAAGGCCGACGGCTACGATCTCGTTTTCGACAAGAGCGGCCTCGGTGCCATGGGTCTTCCCTTCCTGGTGCACGCCAAAGAAGGCACGACTCAGGACTTCACCGCCGAAGTGGTGGTTGAGCTGAACAAGAACGCTCCTGCTCCCGGCGCTACGCCCGCCCCCGCTCCTGCGGCCCCGGCCCCAGCTCCGAAACCTGCTGCTACGAAGAAAAAGTAACGGCTTTTCACTTCTAACGACCTCGGTCCCTGCTTTGAACTCGGCTTCAGAGCAGGGACTCTTTTTTGATCCTTTGCCCAGTCACACAAACGTTTTGCGCCTATGAAGATCACTCTCCAGGAGCTGGCTTCCCTTGTTGATGGTCAACTCGCATTTGGCGATCCTGACTCACTCATCACTGGATTTGGATCCATTCCGGAAGCGGAGTCCGGGGATGTCACTTTTCTGGGCAATCCCCGTTATGCTCCGGCATTGAAAAAGTCCCGCGCCAGTGCCGTGCTGACAACGGAGGAGTTTGACGATGTCCCCCCGGGAATGGCGGTCATTCGGACTAAAAACCCCACGCTTCAATTCTCGGCCGTGATCGAGAAGTTCAGTCCACCCAAGCGCCAGTTCGAGCCGGGTGTCGATCCCAGCGCTGTCATCAGCGCCACGGCCAAACTGAATCGCGAGCGTGTTTATGTGGGACCGAATGTGGTCATTGAGGACGACGCTGAAATTGGCGACGGCACGGCAGTGCATGCAGGTGCCTTTGTCGGCCGCGGAGCCGTACTGGGAGTGAATTGTCTGCTTCACCCCCATGCGGTGGTAAAAGACCACTGCCGCCTGGGGAACCGCGTCATCATTCACAGTTGTACGGTCATCGGCTCAGATGGCTTCGGCTATGAGCTTAGTGAGGGCCGCCACGTCAAGATCGAGCAGATGGGAATTGTTCAACTGGATGACGACGTGGAGGTGGGCTCCTGCACCACCATTGACCGG
>JBGGMQ010000164.1:0-2834 GCA_041287975.1 Verrucomicrobium sp.
TTCCGCCTGGGGTATGAGGCGATGATGGTGCGGGAGACACAAGACTTGAAGACGCAAGATTCAAGATCCAAGACTTGAAATGACGCTGTCGCGTTCTTTGACGATTGAAGGACAGTTCACCCCGTCTATGGAGCGAGAGACTACTCTGCCGGCTTGTCCGCTTTTGCATCCCCAATCATCCATCGCTTGATCCAAGGGACCAGCCACCGCTGCATCAACCCCGCACAGATCACGTAAACGAGCACCCTCCATACTGACGGGATGACGTTCCATGAAATCGTGAAGACCAGGACCAGTGCCAGCATGCCCGCCACTATTGCCGCAGACGGGGCCGCCCGCGCCCTCCCCGCGAAGAGGGCCGCACCACTGTGCCACGCGAGATGCACAAGCAAGATGCCGCCAATGAAGAGCAAAAGCACCCAGGCATCCCGCACCTCGTCACTCGCCGCCCCATTCGCATGCCAATGCAGCACCACGGCAACTGCGAGCATCAGCAACACCAGGCCAAGATAGCCGTTGAGCCTGATGACGAAGTTGCGGACGGAGTGATTCATGAAACGTCAGTATCGGATCGCCAAACTGCTCTTGGCCACAGCTAGAATTTTTCTTACACGGAGGCACAAAGACACGAGGGTAAATCAACTCCTGAAACAAAGAAAACAAGAAGCTCTCTTTTCTTGGTGCCTTTGTGTGAGGCAATAAAAAACGCACCCTCAGCCTCCAACACCCTCATCGTGAATGCACTTCACCGCATTCCGAGTTCTACACTCCGCGCCCGAGCATACTCCACAGGTATCCTCGACCCACTTAGAGAGTCTTTTCCCGCTTGGCAGGACGGGTGTCTCATCTACCCACGAAAGAGAAATATCAAATCCACTTGTCACGAGTGTCGAGACAACCACAAGAAGCAGGTAACAACGCAAACAGAGTTACTGAAACCAAGATCCCCCCGATCTCACCTTGCTGAAAACAATCCGCTGCCACCATCGCCATGAACACCAACTCCAACATTCAAATCGAAGCCGAAGCTACGGGTAGCACCCTTGAACTTAACAAAGCCCCCGCTGCCAGAGTGATTCGCCCGCTCCTTTTCACGGAAAGCGTGAGCACCTCCGAAGAACCTGCTCCGTATGCGGAGAGCACGCTTTCCCTGCACGAGTATCGTCTGTTGAATCCCCAGACCTCCGGCACACCTACCTTGACGCAAAGCCGCGTGCTGGGTGCAGTGCTGGAACGCATCAGGATCAAAGCCCGCCGCGCGGCTGAACGCCAGGCTCGCCACGAGCGCAGGACCAAGGCCATCAAGGCCGGCCTCATGGCCCCTGTCCGCGCCATGGTCGCGCTTTTCCACTCTACCCCCGAAGCTACTGTGCAGCGTGTGGGGGTGCGCATGACGGCCACCCGCCTGGCTCTGCCACGGCCTTCATAAGCAGACGCTGGATTCTTGATACAAGATCCTCGATTTCTGACTTCTGATTTTTGTTTGTTGATTCCTACAGACCCGACAGTGGGGCCGCTACGGGCCCTTTACTGCCGGGTCTTTTGCTTTTGTGGTGCAGTGATTCGGAATGGCTTCAAACCCTGTGGCGCACCCCGGCGCGCACTTATGTTATTTCCAACCTCCCTTCTGTCTGGAGCCCGTTCACAAGCTCCCCTGCCCTTGCCACAGGCAACTTTCTGCACCCGGCACCACGAGTGCCGGCGTAACATACTGCAACAACGACCCTCCCCCCTTGACCCTCGTGAATCTGCCCAAGCCAACTTAGTCCATCTCCAGAGTTACGGAGTCCATTCAGCCGCTGCCACCCTCTCGTGTGACGCGTTCATCCTGAAGATATCATGCCGCTTCAAGGCATCATTTTCCGCTGAAATCCCGTCCCCCTCACTTTGCGACATCAACCGGTTCACCCTTACACAAAGTTAAACTCCGCAGGCCAGTCCTGCGCTGAGCTTTAGTTCAAACACCTCAACGCCCATCCCCCCACCCCATCCCATGAATGCCACGCTCGCCCCTGCCGCCGATGCTTCCTCGAAGCCTGTTGTTGATCAACGCGCCGGCCACTTCATTGCAGCCGTGGCTCACAAGCCTCTCTTCACGGAGAGCGAAAGAACATCCGTGCCGACCGCTGAGCGTGACGATCTCTCCCAGACGGTGACCTTCTCTCTGCAGGAGTACCGCATCCTCAATCCCCAAACGGCGAATGAGCCCACACTGACTCAGAGCCGCATCCTGGCCCAGGTGCTGGAGCGCATTCGTGTGCGGGAACTGCGCGATGCCGCCCGCAAGGTGCGCCGTCAGCAGCTGCTGCAATCGCTGAAGGCCGCTCTGTTGCACCCCTTCCAGACTCTGAATGCCTTTGTGGAGAGTCTCACGCACATCGAAATCGAGCCGGCGCCGCAGATGCAGCTGGCCATGGCAGTGGTGCCGAGAAACCCTGAGCCGTCTCAGATGAGTTCATCGAACTCGAGTGCTGGCATACGCCGCACGGCAACCCGCATCACGCTGCCGAGGCCTTAGCCCGCTGCGCGGGCAGACACAAGACGCAAGACCTGAACTGAGGTCTGGGGGAAGTTGTTAGTAGTTCAATCTTTAGATTGCTCAGTGGGGGTTGCGGGCGGGTCGTGGCATCGCCTGGCGTCTCCGAGCACGTTGGCTTCGGCAGGATAAATCCTGCGCTCCCGGTGCGACGTCGCGGGAGATGAAGGAGGTCGACTCTGGTTTGGTTGTCAGCAGCATGCGACCTGCCATCAGCCGACATGGATGTCGGCGCACCCGGCGGATTGTTGCAGGTGATGAATGACGCTGGGGTGGGACTCTGCTCCCCCATGCAGAA
>JBGGMQ010000165.1:0-2566 GCA_041287975.1 Verrucomicrobium sp.
AGAGTTCGCTTAAGCTGCGCCCCCGGAGTTGGGCGATTCCACGCTGGCCACTCCACAAGCAGGCACCCTTACTGTGACGACGACTGGCAGTGGCGCGCTTGTGTTCAACACAGGTAGTTCCCTCGAATTCGACCTCATCAATGCCGGAAGCGGGGCTGTCAACAGTTCTGATCTTCTGGACATCAACGGACAGCTCACCCTGGCCAGTGGAGTGACACTGGACGTAGCCAATCCCAATGGAATTGCCAACTGGGCCTTTGGTGATTCGTGGAAACTGATCGACTGGAGCGGTGTGACTTTCACTGGCGGCTCCCAGACGAGCTTCACCCTTGGCACCAGCTTTGACACGGTGCTTCAAGGCACGGGGTATCAGTGGGATTTCACCAAGTTGTACACGGAGGGCGTGGTGAGTATCGCCCCTGAGCCAGGACGATTCATACTCTTGCTGCTGGGTGGAATGAGCTTGCTGCTGCGCCGTCGGAGGTCCTCCATTTCGACGTCAGTGTGAATTCATTTGGCCATGGTTGGTTGCACTGCGAGGCCGGAGGGGAAACCCTCCGGCCTCTTTTCATAGGACGTTCATCCCATCCAGAGCGCTCCAGGGTTCGAGGAGTTGCAATTGCCTGGGCGCCAGCGCCGCATACACCTCGGGCAAGTCCAGAACCTTCAGCACCCCGTGAGGCAGGGCCGCGAGGGGCCAGCGATAGTCCTCCGTGGTGGCGATGTTCTCAAAGCTTGTCAGAGTATGCTTCAGGGTAACCTGGCGGACGAGGGGGCTTAGCAGGGCGGCGAAGGCGGCTTGGATGGCCCCCCAGCCTTTGCCGGCAAGGTGCACCTCCTCGTGACCCTGGTCGGCGAGCCAGGTCAGGACTCGCAGCAGGTCGTGGACTTTTTGGCCGAGATAAGGGCGGTCCAGCATGAGGCCGTGAGCTGCCAGGAAATAGTTGCTGCCGTAGGGTTTGAGGAACTGGTCTGCGCCGCAGATGTCGGGCTCGGAGTCACCCGTGCCACGGACGTCACAGGCATAGAAGGCGGCCTGGGGGTTGCTTTGCAACAACTCTGCCGTCAGCGGTTCCTCACGCAGCTCGCGATCCGCAGAGAGGTGGGAAACATAGAGGATGGCCTGTTTGATCCCTTTGGGTGGGCGCGACATGAGGGCAGCGTCCCACAATCTCGTGACCATGGCCTGGATGCCGGGCTCCGTCTCGACGGCATAGGTGCACCAGCCCTTCGTCGGATACTTGCGGCTGCTGATGATTCGCAGGATGCGGAAGTCTGGCGACTTGGTTTCGAAGGCTTCAGGAGCCAGTTTTAGGACGCCTTTCACCGCCTCGGAGAGCGCTGGCCCCTGCAATGGTCTCCGGGTCTTGGCGAGTGCTTGAGCCTTCTCGCTGGTGAACGAGGCAATGGTGCGAGACTTCAGCTCACTGACTTGCCCATTGGGCGTGCACCAGAGGGTCTCGTCCTTTTCGATGGTGAGGGCGGGCTCCTTGGTGGCGTCGGAGACATGAGTCACCGAGTTGAAAAAGCGGTACATGGCCTCCCGGTTTTCCTGCGAATAGCCGTGGTAGTCAGAGCCGATGTGCAACCGGATGTTCTCCGGTTTCCCCAGCAGCGTGTAGAGATGCTTCAGGCGCTCGTAGGCTTCCATGCTGCCGCGCACATCAAAGAAATCCTTCTCCTGGGCCAGGATCACCACTGGCTTGGGTGCCATGGCGGCGAGGAAATCACTATGGTCCAGATCCGCTGCAAGTATGCCAGGGGGGCATTGTTCGGTATCGGCTGGCAGTTCATTTTCCGCGTTGCGGCGGAAGGTCGTGACGAAGCACGCAGGAGCCGCCATGGTGAAGCGTGGCTCCAGTCCACACAACCACGTCGTTTGGGTGCCTCCGCCTGAGTTGCCGGTAACGCCAACATGCCGGGGGTCCACCTCAGGACGTGAGAGCAGGTAGTCCAAAGCACGGAGGCTGTCCCAGGCGAACCAGGCACCGAGGAAATCACCCACCAGTGTCTGCTGGTTCCCGCTCTGGATGTGCTCGGTCACCCCTGGTCCGAATCGCGACTTCATGCTGCCCGGAGTCAGGTATTGAAAGCGCTCACCTTGTCCGGGAGGATCGATGATGAAGCAGATGTATCCCAACCGTGCCAGACCCTGGGCAAAGCCCTGGTACGCTTCCGCAGCCTTGCCATTGGCGGAGTGGCCGCAAACGCCTATCACCCCCGGCATTTTTCCAGTGCGCCCCGTGGGCAGGTAAAGGTTGCCGGTGACCAGGAACTCAGGGCGGCTTTCGAAGATCACCTTTTCAATGCGATAGCCGTCACGCTCCACGGTGCCAGTGACTTTGGCGTTGAGCGGCGTGCGTTCAGGCTCGGGCCCGAAGCACTGGCGGATGCGTTCCCGGACGGAGACGACATAGGCCTCTGCATCCGCTTTGGTTTTGAGAGCCGCGCGGCGGGCATTGCCGCGAGCCTCTGCTTCCCGCACCTGGCCGACCAGCCACTCCTGCATCATGCGGGGGAACCGGTTCAGCGGCGGCAATGCAGCCGCAGCGGGAGAGGGCGCTGC
>JBGGMQ010000166.1:0-7539 GCA_041287975.1 Verrucomicrobium sp.
AGGAAGGTCTTGAGCTTGTCATACCCGGCAACGGTGCTGCCAAAGGTGATGCGCGTGGCGACATTGCCGGCAGAGGGACTGCCGCCAAGGTTCTGCCCTCGAACCAGAACTGTGGCACCGTTGTTCCGCACAAAGTTGGACGTGGTGTTGTTGAGGAATCCCATCGTCGTCAGAGACGCATCCACCGCCGCGCTCACTGTTCCGGTGTAGACCAGGGTCAAGGTGCTGGCACCGCCTTGCAGCTCCAGAATGCCCATGTTCTCCGTGCGGGTGCCGTTCTGGTTGCTGGTGACCCGGTAGCCATCGCCGGAGGTCCCCTCGAGAATCAATGTTGCCGCATTGTTGATCTTGTTGACGCTGCCAGTCGTGTTCTGCTCGCTGCGCACCTGGCCACCACGAATGCGGATGGTGTTGATGTTGATGAAACCTTCAGAGCCGCTGGTCAGGTCCAGCAGGCCTCCCAGCACACGGATTTCGCCCGCCAGGGTGTGATTGCCCGCCGTGGTGGTGGTGAAGGTGGCGCCGCCCTGCTTGATGAGCGTCCCTGTGCCCGAGAGCCGACTGTGCAGAGTTGTGATGGTTCCCTGGTTCAGGGTAAGGACGCCACCCGTGCCAAAGCGGATCTCACCGCGACCGAGTTCCGAGTAGGTATCGTCGGTGGCGGCCCCGCCACTCAGTCCACCCACGGTTTCGCTGGCCCCGTTGAGATCCAACACCGCGCCGATGCCCGTCATCTGGCCACCTGGGGCCATGTAGAGCACGGCATAGTCATTGAAAGCACGCCCGCCACCCACCTCGACCACCCCCTGGATGCTGGTAATGCCGCTGTAAAAGTTGTTTCCCGTGACCCTGACAACGCCAGTGCCCGCAAGTGTGAGCGCCACCACGGCGGACTGGCTGGTGTTGCTGGAGCCTATTCGTGAGCCCACCGTCAGGGTGCCAGTGGAATAGTTGGTAAACAGCATGTCAGATGCCGCCCCCTGGGTGGCATGCTTCAAAAGGAGCCTGCCTCCAGAGATGCTCAAGGCATTGGCTCCCACATCCGCCGAGACCAGCACTCCGCCTGAGCTCAGTGTCAGAAGGCCGTAATTGTTGTCGACCACCAGGCCGCTGGCGGTCGGTCCGTCAAAGATGATGGACGCCACCTCCAGGGTGGAGAGAGCGCCAGAAAGAGGTCCGGTGACCACCACGTGGTCTGCGGCCGTCCAGGCGCTCCGGTCGTTTTGCACCGTGCCCGCCAGGGCTACGATTTCGTTGCCACTGCGAGTCGCCCAGCGGTCGCCACCCACGGTGGCCCACGCGCCGAGGATGCCCTGGGCATTGTTCCCGTTGGTTCCCTGAACCATCAGGTGGTTCAGCGTGGTGTCCCCAAGATCAAAATTGATCACCCCCATTCCAGTCGTACCGGAAGCTGCCCGGGTGATGCCGTTGGCCAGGGTGAAGGTCACGCCATTGCCAGTGGTTGCGGCCAGCCGCAGTGTGCTGGTGCCATTGGCAACGCCAAGACTCCCGGCTGTTTCGGTGGAGGCCGCCGCGCCATTGGCCTTGAGCTCCAGAATACCGCCCGCCATGCTGAGCGCAGCTGCGTCCGCCAGCCGGCTGTCGGAATTGTTGATGCTGTAGTCCAGCACCAGTTTGCCGCGGTTGACGGTGGTGATCCCCGTGTAAGTGTTCACCCCCTGCATCACCATGGTGCCGATGGAGCGCTTGTTGAGGTTGCGCGCCGTGGCATCTCCATTGGCAATGCCCACCTTCACCAGCAGATCTACGTCAGCGCTGGTGTCGTTCACGATGAAGTCCCGGTTTCCATTGAGCGCCAGGGTGGCAGCAAAGGCTCCGCCTGTGGACTGGATCACGCCGCCGTCACTGGTGGGATGTACGTAAAGAGTACTGATACGCAGACTGACGTCTGCCAGAGTGTTGTCCAACTCGACCGTTCCAAATCCATTAGAGCCCGCCAATCCTGACGCGTTGCCAAAAATGAGCTGGGAGTTGCTCACATTGCTCGTCCGGACGACCACCTTGCCGTCGAGCACCCGGAGGGTGCCGCTGAGATTGTTTGCCCCCTCAAGAATGAGGGTGCCTGTGCCATCCTTGTGAAGGCTGTTCGCGGTGACCACACCCTTGATCGTCGCCGTCACACTGCCGGTCACATTGAGAGTTTGCGTCTGGTCTGTGGCGTTGATAGCTCCCATCGTCACGCTGTTGCTCGTGTTCGACACAGTGATGGTGCGAGCCATCGTGGCGGAGATGGGACCGGAAATCTCGATCGCTGAGTCCCCAGCCAACGTAAGAGTGCCATTTTGGACCACGTTCCCTGCCACTTTCAAGAGGGTGCCCGCCCCGCCGTTGCTGGTCCAAGTTTGTGTCGCACCCACCGTGATGGCCGTGTTGACAGTCACGGACCCACCTCCGGCCTGAACATTCATCCCCTGGGTCCCAAGAGTGAGTACGTAGTCGTTGAGGGAGCCTACCGTGAGTCCTCCCGAGGTGGAGGCGTTAAAAATCATCCCTTGGAGAGATGTCGCGGCTCCGAAGGTGGTGAAGGCGAAGCTGATCGTCCCGTCTGCATTAAACACGGCCACATCGGAGGCCCCCGGCAAGGCAGCGGCCGGAGTCGTCGCTGCCTGGTTTGAAAACCAGTTGCTCAGCGTTTGGAAGCTTCCGTCCGTCGCACCTTTCCAGTAAATGCTGGCACTTTGGACCGAGCCGGTGAGCAGACTCCCGATTCCCAACACGACGGCCGCCATCCTCCTCGGCAGACGAAAAAGAGGAACCGACGCACGAGGGTTGGTGCTCCGACGACGGGTGGCACAGGGAGCAGTGGTTGGTACCATGTATGGTCAAATTGAGGCTTCGCAAACCGAGTCACAACGGCACTCTGACGACTGTCTTGCATCGGCGCATGACAATATTTTCACTTCTTGCCTATTTCATTCTAAAGGGCACCTCCGGAAACCTCAGAAGGGCCGAAGGTCCGCCCAATACCAGCCGGGGTCGAAGGCCCCGGTATCCGTCAGGAGAGGGATGGAGGGCTGAAAGTCCGTCCTATCAAGTGACTCCAGACCTCGCAACACCCCTGTTTTCTTCAAAGGAGCAGTCTCCCGAGGTGCCCTAAAGATTCTTTTGAGGCCCCCTTGGGCGGAGACTTTGAAATGATGATTGACAGGATTGCGTATTTCGATGATTGTCGAAATATCGAACTCCAAGACTGTGACTTCCCTCTTCCAAGCGCTGAATGACGACACCCGCCGGGCCATCCTGGACCTGCTGCGATCCGGTGACCTTTCGGCGGGAGCGATTGCGGAGCACTTCAAGCTGGGCAAGCCGACCATGTCCCACCATCTGGACCTGTTGAAGCGGGCGGGCTTGGTCACCTCGGAGAAGCAGGGGCAGTACGTGATCTACTCCCTGTCCACGAGTGTCGTGGAGGACGCCGTGCGCTGGTTGATGAGGCTCACGGCCCCTCGCGAGAATGAAGCCTCCGCAACGCCATCTTCAGACGCTCCAGCTACACCCAAACTTCCGCCCACCACTCGTCATGAAAGCTCTGCTCAAGACCTACTGGCCCCATCTCCTCGTCGCCGCCGCTCCCCTGGTGTACATCGCCGCGGTTTGGCCACAGATTCCTGACCGTGTGCCGGTTCACTTCAACCTGCACTTCAAACCGGATGGTTACATGGGGAAGCTGGCGGGCACGCTCCTGCTGCCAGTGACGAGCCTTTTCGTCACCGCCCTGGTCATGACATGGTTCCGCTTTGACCCGAAGATGGCCAAATGCGATCCGCACACCCGCGAGCAAGTGCAGTCAGTGCTGCGCAAGTGTATGCTGGCGATGAATGCGCTCTTAAGTGTGCTGGCAGTGGGGATTGTGTACGCCTCCTGGGGCAATCTCACGGTGGTGGCCCAGACCATCAAGTATGGCGTGCCGCTGCTGCTGTTGATTCTTGGAAACTACCTTGGCAAGCTCAAGCCGAACTACGTGATCGGCATTCGCTGCCCGTGGACACTCGAGTCCCCCGAAGTATGGAGCCGTACTCACCGGTTCTCCGGACGTGTACTCGTGGCAATGAGCTTGGGATTGATTGCCGTGCAGATCGCAGGGATAGCGCCGGCAACTTATACGATACTGCTGCTCGGAGGGCTGCTCGTCTGGACGCTGCTGAGTCTGGGATATGCCTTTGTGATTTCGAGGAAACTGGGTGGCAGTGGGAATGAGAAAGCCGTGGAGGGATGATGGCTGGACGAGCCTGGACGACGAGAGGTGGCCGGAGCAAATGACACTGCCTGGCAGCATGAATATGACAGATGGAGAAAGTGTCAGGAGTAACGCGACTGAACGAGTGGGACACTCGAACTACCTCTGCGACGAGACTCAATTCACCCCACCACACTCACCACGATGCTCCGCGTGTGGGGAGCCCGGCGGTGCTCGAAGAGATAGATGCCCTGCCAGGTGCCGAGGGCCATGCTGCCCTGCATGACGGGGATCACCTCGCTGGTGCGGGTGAGGACCATGCGCAGATGGCTGGGCATGTCGTCCGGGCCTTCACTGGTGTGGACGAACCAGGGGGTGTTTTCCGGCACCAGCCGCTCGAAAAATTCGTGGAGATCCTTCCGCGCAGAGGGATCAGCGTTCTCGTAAATCACCAGACTGCAGCTGGTGTGCTGCTCAAAGACGGTGACCGTCCCGGTCTTGATGCCGCTGGCATGCACAATGCGTTCCACTTGGTCTGTGATTTCATAGGTCCCCTTGCCCCGGGTGCTGATGCGGAAGGTGTCGGCGTGTGCGGCCATGGTGATGAATGGGATTTCGTTGCGGGCAGACTCACGGCTCACTCTTTTTCTTCGCGCTGCGGGAGGTCTTTTGCGCCGACTTCTTCGCAGCCTTTTTTGTCTTCGCCGTTGCTTCCGCTTTTTCCACTTTGGGTTTCTTCTTCTTGGCAGGCGTCTCTTTGGCGGAACGCAGGGAGCATTCCCAGCCCATCAGGGCCCAGGGCTTCATGCGCTGCTCATTGGCAAAGGCCATCTCCGGGGGCTCATAGTACTTGGAGACAATCTCCTTCCCCTCCTTGTTACGACCGAAGACAAAGGGCTCGCAGCCCTTGTCGAGGAAACGATCACGAGTCACTTCGTCGGTGCGGATGTAGAACCGGTCATCGGCAACGAGACCAAACATGAGGGTCTCTTTGTAGATGCCGTAGCCACCGAACATTCTGCGGGCGGTCACGCCGCCCAAAGGTGCCAGCAGATCAAGCAAGGAATCAACAAAGGTGGACATGCTGGGAGAGGGATAAGGGAAGAGGGCAAAGCAAAGGGATAGGCAAAGCAAAGTAGCCTCCAACAGCTTAACAGCTCGTGGGCTCGAGACGGGCGAGTTTGACCGCGTGCGGGATGGCTCCGATGACGAAGCTCAGGCACTCCACCGCCCCTTGCGGCTTTCCAGGCAGGGCAATGACGAGGGATTGATCCACAATCGCGGCCAGACAGCGGCTGAGAATGGCGTTGGGCGTGATCTCCAGAGAGCGGGCGCGCATGACCTCGCCAAAGCCCGGGATCTCCACCCGCATGATGCCGCGAATGGCCTCTGGAGTGAGGTCCCTCGGCGCGATGCCGGTGCCGCCTGTCGTCAGCACCAGTCCACAGCCCTGAGCTGAGAAGGATCGGATCGCCTGCTGAATGGCGGCCTGGTCATCAGGCACGACCGCCTCCGCCTGCACCGACCATCCATACCCCCGGGACGCCTCACGAACGGCAGGGCCGCCGTGATCTTCATACACACCCGCACTGGCGCGGTCTGACACGGTGATGATGCCTACAGAGATGGACATGGAGGGATGTAAAATCCATTCGGCAAAGATCAAACCGCATAGCGCGAAAAAGCGGAACCTGCCGGGCAGATTCCGCTTTCTTCAAATCTTGATCTCGTTCTTCGGCTTGGAAGGCAGGCGCCGTCCCTAGAACCTGTTTGGATAAATACGCTGGGTGTGTTGCGAGGCATTTTGAGTCTGGACAAGGCGCGAAGATGGCGTGAATCGAGATTCACAACCGATGAGCAACGCCGTCCAGGCTCAAAAGGACCGCAACCCGGAGGGGCTGATTCCAGTCTCGGCGAAGCCACTCTTATCTTAATTCCTTAATTGTCCTGCCACACCCAGATGTTTTTATCCAAACAGGTTCTTAGATCAGGCCCAGCTCTTTCACAGCGTCGCGCTCTTCCTTGAGCTCGTTCACCGTGGCATTGATCTTGCCCTGGCTGAACTCGCTGACGGACACGCCCTGCACGATCTCCCACTTGGAGCCGTCGGTGCGGATCGGGAAGGAGGTGATGATGTCCTTCTCCACGCCATAGCTGCCATCGGAGCAGACGGCCACGCTGGTCCAGTCGCCCGCAGGGGTCGGGGTCACCAGGGACTTCACGGTGTCCACCACGGCATTGGCGGCGGAGGCAGCGGAGGAAGAACCACGGGCCTTGATGATGGCGGCACCACGCTGCTGCACAGTGGCAATGAATTCGCCCTCAAGCCAGGCCTGGTCGGAGATCACGTCCGTCACAGCCTTGCCGCTGATCTTGGCGTTGGTGAAGTCGGGATACTGGGTGGCGGAGTGGTTGCCCCAGATCGCCACGTTGCTCACCTCGGTGACGTGCACACCCGCCTTCTGGGCCAACTGGGACTTCGCACGGTTCTCGTCCAGACGCGTCATGGCGAACCAGCGCTCTGCCGGCACGTCTTTGGCGTTGTTCATGGCGATGAGACAGTTCGTGTTGCAGGGGTTGCCTACTACCAGCACGCGCACGTCAGAGGCGGCGTTCTTGGCGATGGCCTGGCCCTGACCGACAAAGATCTTGCCGTTGATGTTGAGGAGGTCTTTGCGCTCCATTCCGGCCTTGCGGGGCACGGAGCCCACGAGGAGGGCCCAGTTCACGCCCTTGAAGCCTTCATTGAGGTCCGAGGTTGGGGTGATGCTGTGAATGAGTGGGAAAGCGCAATCGTCCAGCTCCATCACCACGCCACCGAGGGTCGGGAGAGCGGGCTCGATTTCGATCAAGCGCAGGGCCACCGGTTGATCCGGGCCAAACATGGAGCCGGAGGCAATGCGGAAAAGGAGGGAATAGCCGATCTGGCCAGCCGCTCCGGTGACAGCAACAGTGATGGGAGACTTCATAGAGGGGTTCACCAAAGCGAAGCCTTTGAGGAACGCAAGGAGTGCCGAGAAATTTCCGCGTTACCCGGATGCCCCTTTTTGCCTGAGAACCTGTTTGGATAAAGACACTGGGTGTGTTGCGAGGCATTTTGAGGCTGGACAAGGCGCGAAGAGAGCGTGAATCGTGATTCACAACCGATGATCAACGCCGTCCAGACTCAAAAGGACCGCAACCCGGAGGGGCAGATTTCAGCCTCAGCGAAGCCTCTCTTGTCTTATGGGCACCTCCGTAAACCTCAGAAGGGCCGAAGGTCCGCCCAATACCAGCCGGGGTCGAAGGCCCCGGTATCCGTCAGGTAAGGAATTGAGGGCTGAAAGTCCGTCCTATCAAGT
>JBGGMQ010000167.1:0-3230 GCA_041287975.1 Verrucomicrobium sp.
CCCCACCCTTATGTGTCGCGCCTCTTCGCTCTTGTTTGCTTTTCTTGTTGCCGGTACCGCATCCGAAGAGGGATAAGGGTGCCGGGCATGGAGTTGGAGTGATTCCTGTGTAATTGTTAGCTGACTACGCCATTCTCATCCTCTTATGAGCCATCTCCCTTTGCTCTTGTTTGCCTTTCTGATAGCTGGCGCTGGATCCGGCTTGAGTGCCGCTGAGGCAGTCGCTGTGGACTGGCCACAGTTTCACGGGCCGGATCAAAACAACACCACGAAAGAAGCGGGATGGAAGAAGGACTGGGCGGCCGATGGTCCCCCCGTCCTTTGGAAGCTCAGCGTGGGCAAGGGACTGGCTTCGTTTTCCGTCGTGGAAGGCCGCGTCTACACCGCCGGAAATGACGGAGCGGACACGGACACGATTTACTGCCTTGATCTGGAGACCGGGAAGGAGGTCTGGAAGCATGCCCTGCCCTGCAAGACGGCACCCCATCTCATGCCGATCGTCCCCGGAGGCCCAGGAGCCACACCTACGGTGGCGGGCGGGCGGGTTTACACGCTGAGCCGTGAAGGTGATGCGTTGTGCCTGGAGGCCGGTACTGGGAAAGTGGTCTGGCAAAAGAACCTGATCAAAGACTTCCAAGGGAAGCGGCCAGTGTATGGCTACGCCAACAGTGTGCTGGCCAAGTGTGGGTATGCGTTCTATGACGCCGGCGGTGAAACGGGTTCCACGCTGTGTCTTGAAGGCAAGTCTGGAGAAGTCTTCTGGGCACAGGGTAAGGGCGAAGCAGGGTACTCGACGCCCGTATTCACCAAGCTAGGTGGCCAGGATGTGCTGCTGCTCTACAAGGGAGAAGCCTTGAAGGTACTGGACCCCATCAGTGGGAAGGAGTTGGCCAGTCATGCCACTACGACGACTGATTTTAGCAATGCTGCCACGCCTTTCGTGGAGGGAAACACGGTCTTTATTTCTCACACGGGTGCCGAGGGCAGCACGGGGCTGACGTTTGATGGCAACTCGCTCAAGCCCGCCTGGAATGAGCGCGGCCTGGGCCTGCTTTTCAATTCTGGTGTGCCTTGGGAGAAGAACCTCATCGTCTTCAACGATCAGAAGCGTGGTGCCAGGGATCTGCGATGTGTGGAGATGGCTTCAGGCAAGACCCTCTGGATGTGTGAAGAGATTGACAAGGGCACGGCCATCCTCAGTGATGGTCACCTGATCATCCTCACGAGCACCGGAGAACTGGTGCTGGCCAAACCGATGCCCGGGAAACTTGAAATATTGCAACGGGTTCAAGTACTGCCGGGCAAAGGCTATGTCCTGCCTGTGCTGAGTCACGGGAGACTGTTGTGCAAGAACAACGTTGGAGATGTGGTCTGCCTGGACTTGCGGACCAAGTAAGCGAAACGCATTTTATAAGAAAATGCCTTATGGATGGCCAAGCCATCTGGCGGTTTCAGGAGGCATGTTTCACGCTTAGGAGAGCGCTCCCTCGCTCGGGTTTGGCAATGTATAGCTGCCTGCCCTTGTACTCTTCTCCTGTCCCGTGGCTGTATTCCCTCCCCTCCCTTTCCCTGCACGCCGTGCACCATTTACCCAAGCCTGCCTGAGAGTCCTTAAGGGGTTGGCCCTGGTGATCGTACTTGCACCCTTGCTGCCGCCGTCAAAAAGCGAAGCCCAACAGGTGCTCTACTGGGATCGTGACCCGATCGTCGATGGAGTTCAAGACGGCGGCAACGGGTCCATATGGGATGCTGCGAACCGGGCCAACTGGCTGCCAAGTCCCAGTAGCCCGTCCACCCAGAATACGATGTGGCCGGGAGGTGCCTCGGGATTTGATACGATCGCTGCATTTGGCAACGGTGGGGTGCTGGACTCCCGTGACATGCGAATCGTCAACGTCTCAGGCACTGTGAATGCCGGAGGACTCCTCTTCAGGCCGATTGCCCTGGGACCCGCTGAGGGTGCCCCTCCATCCGCGACCCTCTACACGAGTTATGGTCTAGTGGGCGGCGTCATCTCGCTGGCTGAGAATGCCAATATTGAGATCGGAGAGAACACCTCATCGATGAGCTTGAGCCAGCGCGTCACGCTGGTGAGCCAGATCGCCGGACACAATATCAACATCACCCGCACAGCTGGAGCCACCGACTGGGGATTTCTAGAAGTTCGTGGCCCCAACACATGGACAGGCACTCTCAATGTCGGGCCGCAGGTATTCCTGGAACTCCGGGCAGTCGCCGCATCAAACACGCTGACTTCCGTCAACATCGCCGATTCAACTACCTTGAGTCTCTTCTATACAGCGGGAGGAGACAGCAACTATACCAATGCCATCAGCTTGACGGGAGAAGGATTTGGTGGACGGGGTGCCCTTCGATTCGACGAAACCCTCACGCAATCGGGAAACATCACGCTCACGGGTGATGCCAGCATCGGTACGGGGGCGAGCAACTTCACAGGAACCATTGCCGGGAGCATTGGCCAGAGTGGCGGCAGCCGGGTCCTGAAGATCAACGGAAACGGCATCGGCGGGAAGATCATCCTCCAAGGAAACAACACCTTCACCGGCGGTGTTGAGATCCTCGCAGGCACCTTGCGGATCACCGGAGACTCCAGCCTGGGCGCAGTGCCAGCCAGCGCCGATGCGAACAACATCACGATGAACGGAGGCATCCTTCAACTCGCAGGATCGTTCAACATCCATGCCAACCGTGGCATCCTGCTGCAGACGCGCGGGGGCACGATTGATACAGAGGCGCAAAACACGACGTATGCGGGAATCATCAGTGGCAATGGCCCTCTCAGCAAGGCAGGTACTGGGACATTGACTCTGAGCGGAGCCAACACTTACTCGGGTGAGACTCGTGTGCTGGGCGTGCTGGTGGTGGCCAACGACCAGGCCTTGGGGGACAGTTCGCAAGGAACCATCGTGTCAGGGAGCATTGGTCGTTTGGAATTGACTGGCGGAGTGACCGTCACGGGTGAGTCACTGATCACACCGACACTGAGCAACCGCAGCGGGAACAATACTTGGGACGGGTCGGTGCGGGCCGCTGTGGGTATCGTCATGGTGCTCGAGTCCAAAGAGGGCAGCCTGCTGATTTCAGGCAATGTGAGCGCCCAATCCACCGACGGCATTGATCACAGCCTGACTCTGCAAGGGGACGGAGACGCAGAAATCAGCGGATCATTGACCCGGGCCATCAATCTCAGCAAAAGCGGTACGGGGACT
>JBGGMQ010000168.1:0-4366 GCA_041287975.1 Verrucomicrobium sp.
GACGTGAGGAGAACAAACCAACGACTTCGCGTTGGGGTGGCAGCCAAGGAACCACTCTCCATCACGGCGAAGCTCTTCCCCGAAGGGGATACTGCTCCTAGCCCAAGGTTGGACGAGCTTCCAGCGAGTCTACCTTGGGTACGAATAGACGCGCTCTACTCCGAAGGAGTTTCTGCGGTCTCCGCCTGCGACACCCAAGGTTCCTTGGTGGGCCCTGGCTGAAGCGTCTGCGATTTACGACCTCGCGCCACGTCAACAAGTTCGACAGACACAGACCCTCAATCAACGTCTGTCTTCAATCACTGACGCACTTACGCCATTGCGGAAAAGGAATCTATTTTGATCTTTTTGTGATCCTTAAACCCTATTGATGGGGGGTAGAGCGCAAGAAATTCATCATTTTGCCGTTTCCCTGCTGCTGCAGATCATGACCCGGATCACCTGAAAAATCATCAATTTATTCGAAAAACCAATCCCAACGAGGCGGCCCTGAAGCAACCATCCCAATCAAGCAATCGACACCATGACGTCATCATCATCATCAGTCTCAAAGCTGCTTAGCCGACGTAGTTTCCTGAAAACTGCAGCCACCGCCGGATCCCTCATGATGTCGGGCGAACCCTTGTCATGGGGCAGCAACATGCCTTATGATCGCACACTGCGCGATCGTCTGTGGATGTGGGGTCACGACTCCGGTTCGTTGGTCCAAGGCTACGGCATCGGCGACAAAGGCACTGACATCGAGCCTGCGGCAGCCCTCGAATACATGGGCATCCCGAACATCTGCATGGTGCGCTTCACCGGCACGCCGTTGCCGCCCTTTGATGGCTATGTTGAGCAGTTCGCCAAGGCCAAAAGACTGACCTGGAGTTTTGTCGATGGAGGAAAGAAGTTCACCACCGGGGAAAAGAAAAGCCAGGCGCTCGATCTTGCTACGAGGGTGCCCAACCTCGTTGGCCTCGACATGGACGACTTCTTCATCGGAGATGCGGTGCCGAAGACAGAGGGTGGGGAAGCGCATGCCCATCTCAGCGTCGCTCAGGTGGAGGAGGTGACCAAGGAACTTGATGTCGCCGGACGAAGGCTCGATCTGTCCATGGTCATCTATTCTAACCAGTTGCATCCCGCCATCAAGAGACACATCGATCCCGTGGATGCCGTGTATTTCTGGACATGGAAAGCTCGTGAGCTGGTCAATCTAGAAGATAACTTTGCAGCCTATCGCAAGATCGCATCTGCCAAGAAGACACTCCTCGGCATCTACATGTGGGACTTTGGCGAGAAAAAACCCATCCCCATCGAACTGATGGAGCACCAATGCCGTCTAGCTTTGGACTGGCTGAAGAAAGGCGAGATCGAAGGCCTCATTTTTCACTGCACCCCGCTTTGCGGCATGAAACTCGAAGCCGTCGAATGGTCGAAGGACTGGATCTCGCGTCATGCCAACGACGTTGTTCGAGCGTGATACGGCATCTGAAACCTCAACGGCGGCGGTGCAGCAGGCAGCAGGCCATTGCCACTCCCAGGAGGAGAACGCGGGAGGGTTCGGGGACGACATCGCCCTGAATTTGAAGACTGTCGAGACGGAGGCTGCCGTTGGTCGTCGAGTACACGCCTATAGTGAACGTGACAGGGGTGCTGACATTCATCAGATCAGAAGAGTAGGCGCTCAAGTCAAAGGAGTAGAGATTGGAGGAGGATGGCGCGGTGTTATTGTTCACAACCGCGCCCGCGGTATTATAGGCTTTGGTGATGGTGCCAAGGATGGTGCTGCCCGTCGCGCTGCTTTGCACAAAATAGGTGTAGTTGCCGGACGTGTTGGTTTGATTTCCCCACGCGTAGAAGCTGATCTCGGTCAAGTTAAGTGCGTAGCCGCTCTCAGGGGTCAACGTGACGGAGAAAGAGTCGTTCGCCGTGATCGCGGCGGCGGGCGATGCTGTCGCTGCAGCTGCTGAAGGAAATACATACGGATTGCTGCCACCAACTCCCATGACGCCGTTGTAGGCCGGAAAAGTAGCTGTGCCGATGCTGCTAATCGTTCCAGCTCCGCCATTGGTTCTCAAGCCCGAACCGACGCTGATACTTGATACGGCAAGGTGGGGCAGGGTACCAGCGGCATTCGAATAGGTGCTTCCGGCATAGGGGCCAGCTTCGGGTGTTGTATTCAGGAAATTTAGCTCAGCCGCATTGTTGAAATCCCACAGTCCAAGTGTCACCGCAGACTGAGCCGGTGCCACAAGATACGCCAGAGCCAGCAACGTCAGGAAGTAGGAGCTTTTGCCATTCGTCCCGACGGAAACGCGTGATCTGCCCGGCCTGGCCGGTTTCAAGGTCGCAAAAGAGAATTTCATAGACGCTTTGGAGTGGAGGCAATGCTTGATGTTGATCACGATCATCGCAAAACCGCCCCATTCCGTCACCCTCTCATCATGCACCATAGGGGGACACCTAGTCCCTTGACAAAATGCAATGCCGCAATTTGGCGGTCTGTTTCGTTGCCGTATTTGGCATGCACAGGCGCGCGTGAGACCTTGGTGACCGTCTGTAGAACTGAGCCTGGATCATACTTTAACAATCCCGCGCCGGATGGCTTCAGCAGTGGCTTGCGCGCGGTCATGTACCCCGAGTTTCTCGAGAATGTGGCTCACATGGCGTTTCACCGTGTCTTCGGAGATCTCAAACAATGCGGCGATCTGTTTGTTGGCGTGTCCTTTCGCGATCAGTTCCAGGATTTCCCGCTCACGCGTGGAGATCCCGACGCGCAGGCGCAGGTTCGCCAGACGTTGCGCCAGCTCAGCCGGAAGATAACTTCCGCCCATGGCCACCTGCCGCAGCGCTGTCAGCAGTTCGTCGCGAGAGGCAGTTTTCTGCAGATAGCCCGCAGCCCCGGCGTCCAGCGCCATCTGCACTTCATCATCGTGGGCGAAGGTGGAGTAAACCAGGATGCGGGCCTGTGGATCATGGGCCCGTAGTACGGCTGTAGCCTGCACGCCGCTGAGCCCAGGTAGTTGCAGATCCATCAGCACCACACCAGGCCGTCGGAGCCGGTACGCCTCCAATGCCTCGTCTCCACGCTTGGCTTCGCCGACGACCTTGACGTCGTCCTCAACCTCGAGCGCCGCGGTCAGACCGCTCCGCACGACGAAATGGTCATCGACAATAAGAACGGTCAACGGAGCGGTCATGAATTTAACAGCAAATGTTTAGTGGTATGCGCATTGATGGCCGTGGCAGACGTTTCCACTGTCAGTTCGATCTCCAAGGTTGTGCCGCACCCTGGAGTGGAGCGCCAGAGTGCGGTGCCGCCGATTTTTTCGCAACGCTCCTCAATACCGATGCAACCGAAATGCCCCGTTTGTCCGCCGTGAAGTGAAGCCGGGTCGAAGCCTTGCCCATCATCAGCAATGGTCATCCGCAAGCGACTCCCTTCCACTCCCAGAGAGAGGAGGATGCAACCCGCGCGCGCGTGCTTCAGCGCATTGGTCACCCCCTCACGTGCGATCATACGCAAATGATGGACGGTGCGGGAAGGAAGAGGGGGCAGGGGAGCGCTGGATTCCAGTTTCAGAGCTGGACCGCAGCCGAGGGGGTGCTCCTCCACGATGGCCCGCAACGCCGCCACTAGGTCCGCGCTTTCTTGAGAGGGCTCGCGTAACTCCGAAACAAGGCTGCGCGTCTCAGCCTGCATCTGTGATACCAGGCCGCGGGAGGCGCGTAGCAGGTGATCGCTTTTTACATTGACGCCGTGTGCCTGCACTGCCTCGAGCCGGAGCAATAGACCTGTGAGCCCCTGCTCCAGGGTATCATGAAACTCACGTGCGATCCGCTGCCGCTCATCAAACGCGGCTTCGCGTTCGATCCGCCACCGCAAGGCCGTCGTCTGACGCCGCACCTGGCGCCGCAGCACCGTGATCCACAGCCCCGCCAGCCCCACCGCGAGCAGCAGCACGCCCACCGCCAGAGCCAGCCGCCTCACCGTCCACCATGAAGGTGAGTTGAGCACCACCACGTCACCAGCACTGCGGCAGCGCAGGCTTACTGCACGCGGCAATGACTGAATGCCTGAAGCCGTCATCTTGATGGAGTCCACCTGGCAAATCCCGGTGACACGGACGCGTGAGCCAGCCGGCGGCTCATGTTCCAGCAGCGGTGCCGAGACGCGAAAGGTTCTGCCTCCCTCCTGCAGCACCAGCACCTGCCCCTCCTCCGCCCTGAAGCTGCCGGAGAGAGTCGCAGTCACAGCGACCAGATCGTTGTCATGCGCACCGTTTAAGAGATCGGTCAGGCTCGACTCAATCGCGGGTGGTTCTGGCCCAGGCTCCTGTCGAATGAGGCGCGTGTTGACCAGAGACGCGCCAAAGCGCTG
>JBGGMQ010000169.1:0-7886 GCA_041287975.1 Verrucomicrobium sp.
TGGAAGGGGCGCGGGCGGTGGTGAACCTCACCGGCAAGAATGTGAACTGCCGCTACACGGAGGCGGCGCGCAAGGAGATCGATGAATCGCGTGTGGACTCGGTATGGGCCGTCGCGGCGGCGATCAATGCCTGCGAGAAAGCCCCTGAGGTGTGGGTGCAGGCGGGGTCGCTGGCGATCTATGGCGACGGCGGCGAAACCAAGTGCGATGAAACGACAGCTCCCGGCCAGGGCATTCCTGTAGAGACCTGCCTGAAATGGGAGCAGGCCTTTACCGATGCCCCCACCCCACGCACGCGCAAGGTGCTCTACCGCATCAGCTTCGTGCTCGGCCATGGCGGCGGCGCCCTGCAGATGCTGGTGAACCTGACCCGTTGTTTCCTGGGCGGGGCCATCGGCAACGGACGGCAGTACATCAGCTGGATCCATGAAGAGGACATGAACCGGCTCTGGCAGCGGGCGATGAAAGACCCCGCCATGAGCGGCACTTACAATGCCACTAGCAACGACCCGGTGCCGAATGCCACCTTCATGAAGGAGCTGCGGCGGGCGCTACGCCGGCCGTGGACCCCACCGCTGCCCGCCTGGCTGGTGCCCCTGGGCTGCTGGGTGCTGCGCACGGAGCCCGTGCTGGCCCTCACGGGCCGCCGTGGGGTGCCCGCACGCCTCCTCGCCGAGGGTTTCCAGTTTCATCATCCCGAGCTGCGGCCTGCGCTGACCCAGCTGTTCCGCCAGGGATAGTTCTTTCATTTAACTCTGGTTTCACTGCTCATCACAACCTCAACCCAACACAAACACACGACCATGAATAACCTCCTGAACACTGCCTTCACCCACCTCGATGACCTGCTGCGTTTTGTGGCCCTGCTGCAACTCGGGCTGGCGGGGCTGAGCTTCTTCCTGCCGCGGATCATGAAGTGGCAGCCGGAGATCGCAGGCATGTCCCTGCTGGTGCGGGATGTTTTCACGATTCACTCGTGGTTCATCAGCATCACGCTGATCATCTGGGGGGTGCTCACGTGGCAGTTTGCCGGGGAAATGGCGCATGCGCCGAGTGAGCTGGCCCGCTGGTTGTGCGGGGCGATTGGCCTCTTCTGGGGCATCCGGTGTGTGCTGCAGTGGGTGCACTACAGCCCGGCCCACTGGCGCGGCATTCTGAGCCGTACGATCATGCACTGGACCCTCTTCGTGGGCTATGCGGCCTGGACCACGGTGTACTTCATGGCGGCTTTTGGGAGAATAAAATGAAAACGATCCTGCCCGATGTCCCTTTGAAAAGCTGGCTGCCCAGCGCCGTGGCGAGGGAACAACTGCTCCAGGGATGGGGCGAGCCCATGCTAATGGCAGACTGGGACCGGGCGCTGATGCTGCACTATGAAGTGCCCCCGGAGGTGCTGCAGCCTCATGTGCCCTACCCTCTGGATCTACGGGATGGCAAAGCGTATGTGAGTCTGGTGGCCTTCACCATGCGGGACATGGCCCCCTTTCGCGGTGGCAAGTGGACTTCGTGGATGCTGAAGCCCATTGCCACGCACGAGTTCCTCAATGTGCGGACGTATGTGAACGTGGATGGCGAAGCGGGCATTTATTTTCTCTATGAATGGCTGCCCAATGCACTGGCGGTGATACTAGGTCGCCCTGTGTTCGGGCTCCCGTACCGGCGCGGTTCATTGAACTACCAGCATGACCACGAGGGCGGGCATCTGGAGGGCACGGTGAGATCACCCGATGGCACGGGTCTGCTGCACTATGAGGCAACGCTGCCGGAGCCTCACGCCTTCCTTCCCTGTGAAGCGGGGACGCTCACCGAGTTCCTGATGGAGCGCTACACGGCCTTCACCGAGTGGCTGGGCAGGAAGCGCTGCTTCCGCATCTGGCACCCCCCGTGGCCACAGGTGGCGGTCGATCCAGTGATCCATGATGACAGCCTGCTGCGGCAGAGTTGCCCGTGGTTCAGTGGAGCAACCCTCTGCGGGGCCAATTACTCCACGGGCGCTCCAGGCGTATGGATGAGCCGCCCCTATTTTCTCTGAAAACGCATCCCGTTTATCAAACTTCCCGAACCAATATTTTCCCTATGAATACAAAGACACAAGCCAGTACTCCGCGTGAGGGCGGCCACGCTCCAACCGTCACCCTCGACCTCGAGGCGTTCCACCGACTGGGGTGGATCAAGAACGCGGCCCGCGTTTCCATCGGGCTGGTCTGGATTTGGGAAGGTCTGATGCCGAAGATCCTGTACCCCTCGGTGACACAGTTTGAAATGGTGCGCCGCAGTGGCTGGTGGTGGGGCTCGCCTGAGGAGACGCTTTACTGGCTGGGTGTGGCCATGATCATCGCGGGGTTCGGCATTGTCTCTGGCATCTGGGAGCGGGCCGCGGCTCTCGTCTCCACTGCGGCAGTACTGGTGCTGATGGTGCTGGTGATCACCAGCCATCCTGAGGCGTTGCATGATCCCTTTGGGGGGCTGGTGAAAGACGCCTGCCTCTTCACGTGTGCGGCCTTGGTGTGGTGGTGGCCCCGGCCTCAACTGCACCAATAATCGCGTGTGTGAACGCCTTTTTTCATTTTGCGTGTCGCAAACGGGACCAAATTGCACAAGAATCGGCGTAGATACTGCACACGTACCTACGCCTGGACATGAAAGCACTCCCCACCCTCGCCACGATCCCCTTCCTAGCCCTTGCCTTGACTCTCTGCCTGCCTGCCGGTTCCCAGGCGCAGGACAAGGGAGGTGACAAGCCCAAGGAAAAACCTGTGATCGACAAGAACACGGCGGACAAAGCCAAGGCGATGCTCGACAAAGTGGTGGGCGAAGTGTCCAAAGCCGCCAACAAGACTGAGCCGAAAGGCAAGGAACTCTGGGAACGAACGAAGGACAATCTGCGCCTGAGCAAGGATGAGTACATCAAGAAAGCCCAGTCCGGCATCGCCACGATGGAAGCTGAGATCGAAGTGCTTTCCGAAAGCGGTGCAGGTGTGCTCTCGCGTGATTATTTCAAGATGCGCATTGAGTCCTACAAGCTGCAGATCGACTACTGCAAGCGCGACCTGGAGCGCCTCAAGGAGACGCCTTCAGAAGAGACCTTCCGCGTGAAGCAGCGCGGCTTTGACCGCGGACTCGGTGCCCTGGGCGACAACATCAGCCTCGCCAAGGACGAAGCTGGCCTCTAGGCCCCCTTCAGTCCTGCACCAGGGGCTCCTTATACTCCTGTGCCCCCCTTTTCGCCAGCCTCCTTCAACCTTCAGAAGAAAACCCCGCTTACCTCGAAGCTACACCTCTGTTATTACTCCACACCACCATGAAATATCTCGAAGCAGTCACTGACTTTTTCAAAAGTCCCAAATGGGTGATGAACCTGCTCTTCGCAGGCATCTGCATCCTCGTCCCTTTCATCGGGCCTGTCATTTTGATTGGCTGGCTGATCACGGGCTTCTGGACCCGCACGGACGAAAGGTTTGAGACATTTCCGGACTTTGACCTGAATCAGCTCTCCAAGTACCTCGGCAGAGGTCTCTGGCCGGTGCTCGTGCAAATCACTGCGGCTTTTGTTGTCGGCGTCGGCCTGATGATTGTGGTGATGATTCCCATGATGATCCTTACCGCTGTACTTCACAGTGACGGCGGTGGCTTCTTCGCCACGATCATGGGCCTGATCCTCAGCCTCATCTCCCTGGTCCTCTATGTGGCAGTCATTGCGGGACTGACCATGGTGATGATCCCACTGAGCGTCCGCTCCACGCTGACCCAGGACTTCATGCAGTCGTTCGACATCCCTTGGCTGAAGCAATTCATCCTCATGATGTGGAAGGACATGCTGATCGTAGCCCTGGCTCTGGTGGGGATCTACATTGTGCTGTCGATAGCTGGCTTTGCAGCGCTGTGCATCGGCATTTTCTTTGCCATAGCTTTGTTTTACTTCGCCTGGCATCACCTGGCCTGGCAGACCTACAAGCTCTACCTGAGCCGTGGCGGGCAGCCAGTGCCAGTGAGCCAGAAGCTGGCGGCGGGCACGCTGTGATCGTTTGAACGGAATCAAATTCCTTCTACTCCCTAGCGGGTCAGGCTTTCGGGCTTGCCCCGCTTTTTTGGGGTGGAAGAGCTGCCCGGTCTTGCGATTTGGGCCGGTTTGGCCGCGTGCGGCTGCAAGAACGCCCCGGGGCCGCCGTAGGGATGTGTTCTTCTCATTCAACTCACGTCTGTCATGTCATCCCCTTCTGCTTCCTCCTCCAATCGTCGCCGCTTCCTGCAGACCGCGTCTGCCGGGCTTGCCGCTCCCTTTTTCATCCCCGGCCGCACCTGGGCTCAGGATGCCGCTCCGAATGAGCGCATCGTGATGGGCTTCATCGGCATGGGCAAGCAGATGGGCGGCCTGCTGAACCGCTTCCTCCAGTACCCGAATGTCCAGGTTGTGGCCGTGTGCGATGTGGACACGAACCGCCGCAATGATGCCAAGGGCAAGGTGGACAAGGCTTACGGGAACACCAACTGCAAAGCGGTGAATGACTTCCGCGAGATCACCACGAACAAGGACATCAACGCGGTCTGCATCGCCACTCCGGACCACTGGCACGCCATCATCAGCCTTTCCGCCGTGACCAATGGCAAAGATGTGTACTGCGAGAAGCCGCTCACCCACAATATCCACGAGGCCGTGACGCTGGTGGACACCGTGCGCAAGAACAACCGCATCCTCCAGACGGGGTCCATGCAACGCAGCAGCGCGGAATTCCGCATCGCCTGCGAACTGGTTCGCAATGGCGTCATCGGCAAGGTGAAGACGGTGGATACGTCCTTTGGTGATCCTGCCACGCCTTGCAATTTCGAAGAGGAGGCCATGGAGCCCGGATTGGACTGGAATCTCTGGCAGGGCCCAGCGCAGGTGCGCCCGTACAACTCGAAGCTCAGCCCTCGCGGCTTGCCCACCGGCTTCCCCATGGGCTGGCGCATGTCCCGTGAATACGGTGGCGGCATGATCACCGACTGGGGTGCACACCACATCGACATCGCCCACTGGGGCCTCGGCATGGATGAAAACGGACCGGTGGAAGTGCGCCCGCCCGCAGACTGGAAGAACGCCAAGCGCGGTGCCCAGCTCGTGTATGCTGACGGCGTGGTCCTCACCCACGTGAATGGCAAGGGTTGCAGCTTCTTCGGCACAGAAGGCGAAGTGCACGTGAACCGTGGCAAGTTCGAGCTCATCCTGGGCGGCAAGTCCAAGGCCAAGTTCTGGGACAAGGAGGTGGACAAAGGCACCTCCCTGCAGCGCGAGTACACGCTGATGGAGCGTGAGTTCCTGGCCAATGCCAAGGTGAAGCTGTACAACAGCAAGGACCAGATCCAGGACTTCCTGGCCTGCATCAAGTCCCGCCAGAAGCCCGTGTGTGATGTGGGCATCGGCTCCAGCAGCGCCATCGCCTGCCACCTCATGAGCATGGCCTACTACTACGGTGCCAACATCAAGTGGGATCCGATCAAGAGCCAGTTCATCAGCGGTGGCGATCCCAAGTGGCTCACCCGCGAATACCGTGGCGAGTTCACGGTGGCGTAGGTGGAGGCCAGTTTTTAGTTTCAAGTTTTCAGCAAAACCGTCGGTGCTTTGGGGCATCGGCGGTTTTTTTGTTGGTGTCGTTTTGGCTGGGCGTCGTGAGATGGAAGGGTTAGGATTTGGGCACGATGTGGCTCCCGTTCCGACCTCTGTTTTGTGTAGGGCTGTGGTTCATGGTCGCCTCAGCGCAGGCCGAGGAAAGGCCGCCAGTCTCCAGCAAAGAGGCGGGAGTGGCCTCGGTGCATCCTCTGGCCACCGAGGCGGGGCTGAACGCGCTGCGGCAGGGTGGCAATGCCGTCGATGCCGCCATTGCCACGGCCATCACGCTGGGAGTCGTGGATGGGCACAACTCGGGACTGGGAGGCGGTTGTTTCATTTTGATCCGGTCCGCGGATGGGCAGATCACGGCCATAGATGCGCGGGAGACGGCACCTGCGTTGGCGACGCGAGACATGTATTTGGTCCCGCCCAAGCCGGGTGAGGTGCCCGCGCCTGCTCCGACAGTGAATGAGAAAGCCAGCAAAACAGGAGCCCTGGCCGTGGCCACACCGGGGGCACTGGCGGGCTATGCGCTGGCGCTGGAAAGGCATGGCAAGCTCAAGTTGCGGGACATTGCCCTGCCCGCGGCGAAGCTGGCGGAAGAGGGCTTCCCTCTCGACAAAACGTACGCGCGAAGGCTGGCCAGCACTTCCGACGAGCTGAAGGAGTTTCCAGCAAGCCGGGAGCTCTTCTTCAACGCGAATGGGGAGGTCCTCAAGGAAGGTGACGTCTTGAAGCAGGCCGATCTGGCACGACTGCTGAAGGCCATCGCGGAACAGGGCGCGGCAGCGTTCTACCGCGGGGAGTTTTCCCAGAAGGTGGGGGCATGGATGCAGGCGAATGGAGGTGTGCTGCGAGAGGAGGACTTTTCCTCGTACCAAGTGAAACTGCGGGAACCCCTGCGCAGCACCTACCGGGGGAATGAGATCGTGGGTTTCCCGCCGCCGAGCAGTGGCGGGGTGCATGTGGCGCAGATCTTGAACCTGCTAGAGAACTTCGATCTGGCGAAACTCGCCCCCGCCAACCGGGTGCATGTGATCGCAGAAAGCATGAAGCTGGCCTTTGCCGACCGCGCCTACTGGCTGGGAGATCCAGCGTTTACCAAGTTGCCGAGCGGCCTTATCGACAAATCCTATGCCAGGACGCTCGCGGAGCGAATCGATGCCTCGGATGCGGGCAAAGCACTCACGGTCACTGGCCATGGCCAGCCGCCCCGTGCCGACACGGATTTCTTCGGGGATCTGATCAAGCACACCACGCACCTCTCCGCCGCCGACAAAGATGGCAACTGGGTGGCCATCACCCAGACGATCAACACCTCGTTCGGCAGCAAGGTCATCGTGCCAGGCACCGGGGTCTTGTTGAACAACGAGATGGACGACTTTGCGGTGGCTCCCAACGTGCCCAATGCCTTCAAGCTGGTGGGTTCAGAAGCCAACGCGGTGGCCCCGGGCAAGAGACCGCTCAGCAGCATGAGCCCCACGCTGGTGCTGGGCAAAGATGGCAGACCTTTTTTGAGCGTGGGAGCTGCGGGCGGCCCGACCATCATCACGCAGACCGTCCAGAACATCGTGGGAGTGATCGACTTGAACCTGACGCTGGAGGCGGCGCTGGCTGCTCCCCGGATTCACCACCAGTGGTCACCCGATGAGCTGCGCATGGAGTACGCGTTCAGCCCGGAGGTGCTGGAGGCGATGAAACAACGCGGTCATGCCGTGCAGCAGGCCGGACCGCTGGGCATTGGCACCAGCCAGGGTGTGCGTTGGGATGCCGTGCGCGGGGAGTTCGAGGCCGTCAGGGAGCCGCGAGGGCGGTGAGGGACGGTGCGTCCGTAGTGGGTGAAGGGAACATAAGGGATGGGCAGGAAAATCTTGTTTTCCCACAGAGAACACGGAGACTACATTGAGATGAGTTGAGTTTCGGAGAACATTAAGGGCCTCTCTTAAACCTTCAGAAGGGCCGAAGGCTTCGGCACTTGGCAACTCAAGGAGCAAGGGCTGAAAGTCCGTCCCAGCAAGTTGGGAGGTGGATTGGGAGGGTGAGAGATAGTTTTGGGATACGATCGAATTTTTACGATACCCTTTTCGTCTGTTGCCTGAGAGGGTCGTTGGCATTGCGAACTCTCCTCACTCAAACTCTCACTTATTCTCTATGAAGACACGCTTTGCTCTGTCACTGATGGCAGTGGGACTCTTGGGGTCTTGTGCGTTGACCTCTGATGTGAAGATGGCCCCGATGCCGGTGAAGTTCGGCATGACGAAGACGGAGTTGGAGAGCCGGTTTGGCAAGCCCTTGCGTA
>JBGGMQ010000170.1:0-2745 GCA_041287975.1 Verrucomicrobium sp.
GACCAGGAGGGCGATTCCCACCGGAGCCGGCTGGGAGGAGTACTTGAAAGGATGCCAGTCCAGGAAGGTGTGAAAAACGACTGCGGCAAACCCAAGCCGCATGATCCACCATTCCCAGGGGGTAATGGGCATGGGAACGAATCCCCCAGAGGCCCAACGCGAAAGGGCTGCCTTGATCCGGTGCCAGAGGCTGGGGCGCAAAGAGGAGACCTCAGGGCTGTCGGACGTGGTGACGTTCATTTCAACCTCCCCACGACTTTATGCTCTTCTTTGAATCCCTCGTCGGCAAAGGACAAGGTGACCTCCATAAGCAGCACGTCCTCCGGCAGATGACGGTGCGGCTTGCGCAGCAGCGACTGCTTCCGCAGGAACTTGAGCACCTTATACCCAGACTCAGGCTTGAAATCCTCCTGCGAGCGCGGTTCGCGCTTCTCCTTGCGGGCGAGTTTGAGATCGGCCTCGATCAGTTCGCTCTTGTGCCAGCCGAACTTCTTTCCCACGCGGGAAGGGGTGACACCCGTGTGCCAGACCACGGGAAGCGGCTGTTGATTCTTGTCGGCCAGGTACTGGAAGGGCAACGGACGCGAGGTCGGGTTGCAGTACATGGGGTAGTGGCTGAAGGGGTAATTGTCCCTTACGAGCTGCGCCACCAGCACAAAGACCAAGAGTGGGAAAATGGGATGCCGCACAAGTTTCCGCCAGCGCGAAGGCGGAGCGGGATGGGATGCCAGATTGGCGTCAGGAAAAGGGCTTTCGGCAGCGGCCATGCGCAAAAATCGGAGGGAGGCGGGCAGTTAGCCCAGACTTCCGCGATTGCAACCCGTCATGGGTAAAGTGACAGAAAGGCACCGCAAACCGGGGCAAATCTGGCTCATTGAGAAAAGCTGATGTACACTCTGGACGCTCCATGCAGCTCATCCTGAATGCCGAAACCTACGACGCCGTCCTGCTGAAGCTGGTGCCGGAGGCGAAGCGCTTTCTCTGGGTGGTGACGGCGGACCTGAAAGACCTCTTTGTGGAGGGAGATGCAGGCAAGTTCGTCCCCTTCCTCGCCGTACTGGCGGAAAAGCTGCGCCAAGGGGTGGAGGTGCGCCTGATTCACGCCAAGGAACCGGGGCCCCGATTCCGCGAGGATTTCGACAAGTTCCCGGAGTTCGTGAAGAGCGACCTCTTTGAGCGGATTCTCTGCCCGCGCATGCACATGAAAGCCATCGTCGCGGACGGACGCGTGGCCTACATCGGCTCTGCCAACCTCACCGGCGCAGGCATGGGTGCCAAAGCGGAGCATCGCCGGAATTTTGAAGCAGGCTTTATCACCGAGGACCCGGCGCACATTCGGGAGTTCATGGCCTTCCTCGACAGCTTTTACCTGGGCGACTGGTGCGCGAAGTGCCAGCGGCGGGAGGTGTGTCCGGAACCGATTGTGCAGGAGACAAAAGACTAGACGACCGAAGATGAAAGACATGACCCTGATAAGAATGTCGAGGACGAGATCTCCCCTGCCCCAGTCTTGCAAATCAAACTCATATACCACAAAGTCAATCATGCTTGGCGCAGTCGACAGGCTCTATGCGGAAGCCCTCAAACTCCCTGAGCAAAGCAGGCTGGAGTTGGCAGAACGACTCATGTCCACGCTCAACAGTGACTCATTCGAAGCTGAGCATCTCTGCATTATTTTCCGTCGAGTTCAAGAAGCCCGAGCCAATGGAATTGCGTGGGTGTCCCAAGAAGAAGCTTTTCGACACGTTCAACAATCCCTCGAAGCCCGACGGGGGGCGTAATATCCATGAGCCTCTCAAGGATGTTCTCATCACATCTCAGACTGAACTTTGGATTTTGAATTTTCCTTGAAGTTTGGTTTCTGAAGTTTGATCCCTTTCGCTATTTACCTTCATGCGCATCCTGCACATCTACATCTCCCCCAAGCACAATTTCGTGGGGCACCACGGCATGCCTGCGGGTGAAGAGCCCATGCAGGATGTGGCCGAGGTGGAATGCGTGGCGGGCCTGGGGTTGCAAGGTGACCGCTACTTCGGCCACCGGGATAACTACAAAGGACAAATCACCTTCTTCTCCCAGGAAGTTTACGAGGGCCTTTGTGAGAAGTTCGACCAGCAGGATCGCGATGCTTCGGTGTTCCGCCGCAACGTCATTGTGAGTGATGTCGATCTGAATGCGCTCATTGGAAAAGAGTTCGAAGTGCAGGGCATCACCTTCAAAGGCACCGAGGAGGCAAAACCCTGTTATTGGATGAACCAGGCTTTTTGTGAAGGGGCCGAGCAGGCCCTCATGGGCCATGGCGGCTTGCGAGCGCGCATCCTCACGGATGGCGTTCTGCGGCGTGACGGATGAACGGGGAGATCAATCGTGACATGTCAGCACCTCAGGTCCCCCAGCCCATTTTGAAGCTTCCTTTTGCCGCAGTCTTGCTGGCAGGCGGGCAGTCCCGCCGCATGGGCAAGGACAAAGCGTGGCTGGACTGGGAAGGGCAACCTCTGTGGCAGGTTCAGTTGGGCAAGTTGCAGACACTGCACCCGGCAAAGCTGATGATCGCCTGTCGAGAAGAGCAGGCATTGACGCCTGTGGGAGGGGTCGAACTGGTGCTGGATCCGCCAGACAATCAGGGCCCACTCCCAGCGATCCTACGCTGTTTGGAGCTGGCTCGCCTGCCTCTGCTGGTGCTGGGAGTTGACATGCCGCAGATGACAGCAGACTTATTGCAAAGCATCGTGGCCGACGAGGGAA
>JBGGMQ010000171.1:0-12332 GCA_041287975.1 Verrucomicrobium sp.
CGGAAGGGCGTTCGAGGATCAAGGACTCCATGACGGTGGGGAATGGACTAGAAGGAAAAAAGAAGGAGCGGACATCGTGTCGGCAGCCCTGCGAATCTGCCCCGCGTCGGCGTGTCGTCGAACGAAACCTGCTGGTAGCTCTTGGAGCAGGGACAGCCGTACTCCTCCCAACCAGCGTGAAGCCCCGTCGGAAAGCCAAAAGGGAGCCTGGGAAATGATGTCAGTCGATACGCAATCTGTAGGGCAAGCGCGCCGCTTGCCTCGCACGGCCCATCGACATCGCAAGCCACGCCAACGTTCTCACACCCACCACTCCCAACACCTGGCGCAGCTTTGAGAGGTCTGAGGTGCTCATGCCACAAAATCACCACAGGAGCCCGTCCAAGGAGCGGCGGTTTGTGCTTTTTGCACAACCGCCGTTGACTGCAACAGGCGAACAAAGACGACAACCGTCAGCGAAGCCCACCTCTTCGCTCACCAAGGCGATTCGGAGATCGCCTTTCCCAGTCGCTGACGCATCTACAACAGCCAATCACGATCTCGCTCAGTTCAGGACCTTCCTTGAACCCAGCCCCCCCTGCCCCAAAAAGCAAAACTCCCTGGTCGCAACCGACGACCAGGGAGTCCAGCACGCTCAACTAACTTGGCTTAACTCAACCAACTAACAATCTTAGAAGTTCTGGGGCAGATTGAACAACGTGCCGTTCAGGTTGATCACTCCTGCAGGGCTGCCGGTGGACCGGATCGTATTGCTGCCGGAACCACTCACGCTGTTGCTCACGCTACCACTGAAGTTCAGGTCACCACTGATCTCATCCAGGTGGATCCCGTCGTTGCCGCTGCCGGTGACGGTGTTGCCGTTGAACAGCACTGAGATGCCCGTGTCAGGCGTGGTGCTGTCAGAGACGACTTCAACACCATGGTTGAAGGCATTCAGGATGAGGTTGTTCGAGGCCGTGCCCACAATATTGCCCGCTTGCTGTAGCGAGGTGGTCAACACCAGCCCGGAACCACTGATCGTGCCGTCGATCGTGTTGCCCGTGATCGTGATCGAAGTTTGAGCGAGATCGCCCACCCCGAGGTAGAAGTTGGACGCATCCACCACAATGCCCGCCAGGGCGCTGTTGGTGATCACATTGTTCGTGATGATGGCGTTCATCGTGGCCTGGTCGGCATTCGCGACGCGGATGCCGTTGCCAAGCTGGTCGCTGATGATGTTGTGATCAGCCGTGAAGTTCGTGGTCGAACTGCCGTAGCTGCTCACGAACAGGGCGTCTCCAGTGGCACTGTTGAAGACGTTGTTGAGCGCATTGAGATTCAGGACGGAGGTGCCAAAGCTTTCGCTTTCGATGTAATCGCTGGCAGCGAAGCTGAAGCGGTTGTTTTGCACCGTCGCCGTCAGCAGGGCACTCGTGTTCGACTCCAGGTCAATGCCGTCATCATCAGAGTTGCTGATGGTGTTGCCGCTCAGCAGAGCCGTCAGGATCGAGCTATCGTCGGCGAAGAGGCCGATGCCGTCAAAAGCGTCATCAATGGTGTTGCCCAATGCAGTGAAGTCGAGGGTGGAGACACCCGTCGAGTTGATGCTGAAGGCATCCACGCCAGAGCCACCGGTGAAGGTGTTGTTGCTGGCCACCAGAGTCAGGCTCGATTCACCATGGCTGAAGACCTCAACATGGTCCCAGAAGTGCGAGCCGACCGTGTTGTTGGTGAGCTGGACGTCCAGCAAGGCGATGTCGTCTGAGACGATCTCGATGGCGCTGTCCCCGTTGTTCTCCAGGGTGTTGGAAGTCACCAGACCCTTGCTGATCACATCGCTGCTGGCTTCAATGAAGATGCCGTCAGAGGACACATCGTGGATGTTGTTGCTGTCGATCACGAACTGGCCGACGTTGACCACACCAATACCATAGGGGGAGTCGAACTGATCCGTCACGATACCACCGGTGATTTCATAACCGGTGACTCCGAAGAAGTCGATGCCGGTGCCTTTGAAGCCGCCATTCACCAGCGGTGCCGGGCCGGTGCCAAAGGTGGTGTTGCCCACGCCCTGGATCAGCTTGCCGCTGCCGATGAAGTTCACACTGCCCGTGTCAGCGACAACGGATTCCGCATAGCCTGCGACCGTGCCCTGGGTGTACACATTCCAGACACGCGTCGTGCTGTTGCTGTTGCCCTGAGCCACGTTGGCGGCTGCCTGGATGGTGTCGAGAGGCTGCTCGGCGGTGCCGGTGCCTGCCGCATTCCCAGCCTGGATGCCGTTGCCGGCGGCGTCTCCATTGTTCACAAACACGATGTCATCTGCGAGCACCACGCGACGTGAGCTTTGGGAAACAACGCGAGTCACACGCTTCACGGAGGTGTTGACCTTCTCTTCTGCCTTCTCCACGCTGTTGGCGATCTTGATCGCAGCGTTCTGGCGGTGCACAGGCTCAGCCATGCGCTCGGCCAGGTGGCGGCGGCGTGGGCGGAAGGAGTCGGCGACGCGACCCCAGAAGCCTTTGCCATCGCCCAGATCACCCATTTCAAAGGGAACTTCCATGCGGAAGCCAAAGAGCCAGTCGTCACCCACGAAGCGCTCATCTTCATACCAGGTGGCGCTGAGCACCACGGCGGGAACGGGGCGGAGTTCAGCCCCTGCCTTCCAGCCTTCCACATTGCCGGTGCCGCCTTTTTGCGGACCAAAGGGCTGGTTGTCAAAGCTGTAGTAGCCGCCGATCAGTTTCAGATCCATGTACTTGTCCAAGCCGGGGACAAGTACCGCGACTTCGGCGTCCCAGCCTTCCATACCTTCTTCAAAGCGCTGGAAGAGACGCTCAATGGTCGTCGTCGTCGTGGTCGTGGTCTGGCGGGTCGCAAAGAGCGCATCCTGCTGGATCGAGTTGCCCGTGGCAAAGGGATCGTTCAGCGGCGTCACCGAGTCAGCGGAGCTGGTGCGGCTGGAGCGGTTTGTTTCCCGGGTGCGGAATTCCTCGGCCATCTGGCGGTCGGAAAGCGGGAGGTAGTAGTTGGCCCGGACCTCAAGGTAGCGGGTGCCCGCTTCCACACCAAAGCCAAGCTGCCAGAACTGGTTGTCAGCCTCCGTGTCGAGCATGTCGATGAAGAGGTTGCCACCAATAAACACGCCTTCCTCCATGAAGCCAGCCTGATGACCGTCATGCCGGGTGATGGCAGTGACGGGCTGGTTGTTGAACAGATGCCGCCAGCCCAGTCCCAGGCTGGCAGTGACTTCCCCTCCCTCTCCCCATGACGAATACGGCTGAAGATACAGCACGTCGCCCCCCAGGATGCCGTCCTGGCCAAGGCTGCTGATCACCGGAACCACCAGGAAGACGTTGCCGTCAGTGTAGTCCTCAGTGGTCTTGACGCCGGCACCGAGGATGCCCGGAAGGCTCCATCGATCCTGGATGGTGACGGCTTTGGCGTTCTTGTCCGGGGTCACCGCGGGTTCACCAGCCGTGAGGACTGGAGAAATAACCGTGGTCATCAGCATCCCGGACAGGAGCTTTGACATGGAGTTGAAAGACTTCATGGGAGAGAGGGAGGGGAGTCAGCGTGAGGATGGGTTGGCGGCGTGAACCGCCGCGAAATCAGTCGTCAATGGTCTTCTTGGCACCGCCCAGCACTGCCTGGACGATCTTGAAAAACACATCGGTGTTGTCCATGACCCCGGTAAAGAGGCTGGAGCAGCGGCCCCCGGCGGAGAGGGGGATGTCCGATGCGGTGTGCACGGCGCTGGACACGCCGGCCTGTGTGGCCTGGCCAACGATGAAGAAGTCACCAGCGGTGTCGCGGGTGGCTGGGTTCACGTTGGGCTGGGGATTGGTGCGCCAGTCTTCGTAGCGATCGCCGCTGGCAGCATAGCCGATCAGCAGACGGTTGTTCACATCCATCGTTTCGGGATACCCGTCAGGAAGGATGTTGTAGACTGGGAAGGAGGCCGCGTCATAGGTGCCAACCACGCCGGTACGGAGGGTTTTCTGGCCGTCAGTTGAAGGGCCAGTGGCTCCGTCGATAACGCCTGCAACTCCGTCTGTACCGAGCTGGGTGGACTTGGCGACGAGCTGGGCATCCGTGATGGTCGTGGCACCAATGATGTTGATGCCGCCGCACTCATGGTCTGCAGTGACCACGATAAGGGTGTCCGGATTGCTCTGTTGGAAGGCGATTGCTTTGGCGACAGCGCGGTCGAACTCGATGGCCTCAAGGATCCAGCGCTCGGAGTCCATGTTGTGAGCCTGCTTGTCGATGGAAGCTCCTTCCACCATGAGGAAGAAACCCTTGGCGTTGTTGTTGAGCACCTGTAGCGCCTTCTCTGTCATTTCATCCAGCATGGGCTGGTCAGGGAATGAGCTGACCGTGCCGACTGCGGGGCCACCGCGACGCTCTGCGATCTTGTCCAGCGCGACATCCATGTTGCCGGTGTGGAACAGTCCCAGAAGCTTGGTCGTGCCCGAGGGAATGGCGTTGAGCGTGGTGACATCAGGCGCGTATTGGAAGCCTGCCGTCTGGAAGGCCCCGATGAGATCGCGCGCAGGGTCTACGACACCCACAGGGACGCCCCAACCGGTGGCCAGCTCCTGAGGGAGCGTGTAGTCAGCACCCGTGCTGGTGGTGTCGCCCACGCGGCCACTACCGGGGGAGCCAAATGGAATGAACCATTTGCGGCCACCGCCCATGAGTACGCGAAGGTTGGATTTCACCGTGGCTTCATCAAGGAACATGTCGCAGATGCCGGTGCCAGCGCCGCGATCCTGGGCGTGGGTGCCGAAGGACGCCGGAGTGGCGTCTTCCACGTCGGCCGTGGTGACGATCCCGAGCGCTTTGCCCTGCGTGCGTGCGAGGAAACTTCCCAGGTGCTCCACGCGGGGGTTGTCCCACTTGTTCAGGCTCGTGTCGCCCGTCGCGGTGGTGTCATCCGGGAACACACCTTCCTGGTTGTTGTTGCTCTTGTTGCCCGTCGAGTAGCAGGCAGCACCGGGGGCGGAATCCGTGACTACGGAGTTCAGCGAAGGCGTCATGACGATGCCCGTGTAAGGCAGTGTGTCGATGGCCAGCGGGTCGATGGCCTTGCCCATCTGCACACCCTTGGAGACGATGCGGGCGGCAGTGCGGTGGGCGATGCCCGTGCCGTCACCGATAAAGAGAATGATGTTCTTGGCCTTCTTGGCACCGCCCACAGCGTCCACGGGCACGATCTGGAAATTGCCTGTCGCTGCGGCCGTGAGACCACCAGACTGGTTGGCAGTCACCTTCAATACCTTGACCCCGGGTGTGACGCTGGCGTAGGCGCGCAGCACGGCGGTGTACCTGTCCGTGGAACCAATCTTGGTCACAGTCACCGTCCCTGGCACTGCCACGTTGTCGACCGTGAAGCTGGCGCTCGTGATGGATTGACCGGCATCTGCCGTGATCGTGGCGTGCAGGTCAAAACGCTGACCTTGGGCGAAGCGCGAGATGTAGGGAGGCAGCGCGTCACCGAAGCTGAAAAGACCGCTCGGAGGATTGAGGCGCGTCACCGTCGGAGCAGCCTGAAGGACCGGGAGCCCGCAGGCCAGCAGCCCGCCAGCGGCGAGAGTCACTTTGGAAAGGAAGTTCGAAGTCATGAAGTGTGGAGGGTGGGTGGTGCAATGGAACTACTGAAAAATTGTCAAAGCGGGGGCTTTTGCCCGCTGCGCATGCGGTCGCGTTGCAGAATGAGCGGCTTCCTGAGTTCTAGGAGAACACTGTTCTTTGCTTCCGTGACATGGTCGGCAAGCAGACGCAGATGGGAGATTCGACCGTCCACTTCCTGCTTGGGGCCGGTTTCGAGGACGCCGTATACGGTGATTTTCCGTGGCAGCCAAGCGGGCGCATCTCCCGGCCGAACTTTCATCTCAACATGCATGAGACTTACCGGAAGGCTGTCGGCGAGGCCGTACTCCCGCTGATCATGACTCGTCGGAAGCTCTGTAAAGAGGAAGATCCTTGGGTCATCATGGTAAAGCCGCACCATGTGCCCGGTCATGCGGACACGCTGCCCCGCCAGACTCCGCACTCTGTCCGTGAATTCCAGGCCCCGGGGCCCTGCCGGTGTCACATAGAGATCTTTGAAGCCCAGCTCCTGATATTGCGCGACGGTTTCGTCAGGCAACACCGGCGGCGTTGCTGGTTGCGCCGGCTCGGAAGGGGCAGGATTGCCACCACCCGCGGATGTCTCAGAGGCCGAAGCTGCTGGAGGAGCATCACGGCCCAACAGCATCAGGCCAGTTAATCCCAAGGCAGCGAGGGGGCAAATCAGAATCAGGGGTCCAAACTTCATTGCAGGCAAATGCCGATGGTTGCGGCACGCGACCTGTGGTTGGGTTCCCCCCTCCCTTCAATTTTGACGGTGTGAAGAAATCGTGAGTAAATTGCGTCAGCCAGACACTCGTTGAGAGTCGAACCACGACGCGTCAGCCCTCCAGTTCATGCGTGTAAAAATGCGCTCGTTTCCTTCAACCACAGCGACTGGCATCGTTCACACCTTGACGCCGTTCATGACGCACTTGTGCGGCTCCGAATGATGCCTGGTGACGGTCGTGACACACAGCACACCGCGCATGTAGTGGCACGACGCCATATCTTGCGAATGGATGTTTTCCCGCGCGGTTCCCTCCTATAACTTTCTGGCGCAAATCGGGCATAAAAAAACGGAACGCGCATTTTTCGCGTTCCGTTGGATTCTTCGACCGGCTTGTACGAGGTGTACTACCTCAGCCCGAGCTTCCGCATCTCCAGGAACCACTCTACGAACTTGGGAATGCCGGTGTCGAGATGGGTGGTCGGCTTGAAGTTGAGATGCTTCGCGGCCTTGCTGACGTCCGCGCTGGTGAGCGGCACGTCGCCAGGCTGCTCCGGCATTTCATTGATGACGGCTTTCTTGCCAAGGGCCGTCTCAATGGCGGCGATCATCTCATTCAGCGTGACGGTCTGGGATCCGCCCAGATTGAAAATGCTGCAAAGCGGACCTTCGTCATAATTCAGGGCCCCGATGATGCCGTCGACGATATCGCTGACGAAAGTGTAGTCCCGGGCAGTGTTGCCCTTCCCGTACTTGTCGATGGGCTTGTCTTCGAGAATCAGCCGGGTGAATTTGGAAATGGCCAAGTCAGGGCGCTGGCGGGGGCCATACACCGTGAAGAAGCGCAGGCACACGCAGCGGATGCCAAAGAGGGCGCTGTAGTTCGAGCACATCTGCTCCCCGGCCATCTTGGTCATGGCATAGGGGCTGATGGTCTGCAAAATCGGATCCTCTTCGGCAAAGGGCACTTTCTTGTTCACCCCGTAGACTGAGGAGGAGCTGGCAAAGACGAATTTCTTCACCCCATGGCGGCGGCAGGCCTCCAGGAGGTAGAAAGTGCCTTTGATGTTGGTATCTATATAGAGCTCTGGCTGCTCGATCGATGGCCGCACCCCGGCACGGCCTGCCAGGTGGATCACGGCATCGAATTTCCCTTCGGTGAACAACTTGTCGATGGCGTCCGCATCCCGGAGGTCAATTTCTGCCACGGTCACGCGATCCTGCACGCCCGAGATGTTGTGCCGTTTGATCTCTGGATCGTAATAATCATTAAAGCTGTCGAGAATGCCGACCTCGGCCCCCTGGGCGAGCAATCGCTCGACCGTGTGGGACCCGATGAAACCTGCGCCGCCAGTGACAAGGACTTTCATGATGAAGATGAAGAAAAAGGGGGAGCAGGATGGGAAGGGCGAGACGTGAGGCAAGCGAAAGTTGGGGCCAGCCCCCCAACTCAGGTACCGGGGAGCCAACTTATTTACGCCAGGAGCAATCTTTCCTTCGTGCAATTTAGAAAGCTATTGACGTTCGAACCAGCCAACAGCTAAGATTTTTTGAAATACGGGGGCACCCTCGTGTCCGCGTCAGACTTTTTTCATTTCACCATGAGCGACAATCAGCCTACACCGCCACCCAATCCTCCCTCGAAGACCGCCGCCGTGCCCTTGAAAAAAGAGACGGTGCGCATCACCCTCAGGGCTCGCCCGGGTGCAGGGGTAACTCAGCCGAAGGAGCTGACCGCTCCCGTGTCTCCGGCTCCCGCCACCGCTCAGGTGCCGCGTCCGATCACGACCTCGGTGACTCCTGCCGGAGCCGCTGCGGTTCCCTCCCCCTCCGGTCTTCCCAAGCCTGCGCCTGCGTTGAACAAGGCCACGGCTTCCATCCAGCTGCCCAGCTCCCCGCTGCCGCCGCCCGCCGCCCGTCAGGCCACCGCCCCTGTTAGCCTGCCGCCGCCTCCTGCTTCCCGTGCCACCGCTTATGTGAAGGTAGATGCTGGTGGCGCTCCGCCGCCCGCTCCTGCCGCTCCACGCCCCGCAGGCGTTGGTGCTCCCCGTCCCCCCGGCGCACCCTCAGCTCCAGGGGCTCCCCGCCCTCCCGGCGCTCCGGCAGCCCCCCGTCCTCCAGGTGCTGCACCCGCTCCAGCTCCAGCGGCCCGCGCTCCTGGTGCCCCCCCGGCCCCCGGCGCAGCTCCCCGTCCTCCTGGTGCCCCTGCGGCTCCAGGTGCTGTAGCGCGCCCTCCCGGCGCTCCCGCAGCCCCTGGCGCACCCCGCCCTCCAGGAGCTCCTCCCGGAGCCAAGGTCGAAGCCGGCGCCACCACCGTGCCTCTGTACAAATCTCCCGGCGCGCCTCCGAAGCCTCCCGGTGCCACTGGCACCTCCCCGATGGCCAAGTCTGGCCCTACGCAGCAGCTTCCCAAGGCCACCGTACAGCTCGCAAAAACGGGCGCCATGACAGGCGCAAGCGCTCCTGCCCCTGGTGCTCCGCCCAAGCGCAGCACCTCCCAGGCTGCTGACAACGCTCCCCTTTACGAAGAAACCGATCCCGAAGCAGGTCTCGCTCCCTTGGCGATCCTCTGCACCGTGCTGGCTATCGCCGTCATGGGTTTGAACCTTCTCGGTTCAGATCGCGCCTTCTCCGCTCCTACCGGTGAACCCAGCGCCTTTATGGTGCCAGCGGCTGACAATCCCCCATGGGAGTCCCGTGACCCCAACACCGGCACTCACACCAGCCAGTTCAGCAGCCACCTGAAGAAGGTGACCGACCTCTACAACCAGTAGTCGCTCTCCAACTCTTTACTTTTTACTCGTTATGGTCCTCGCCTGGGTTCTCTTCCTTCTCTCCATCGCCGTTCTTGCCATCAACATTCTGACCAAAAGTCAGATTGGTGGCTGATTCAGACGGTTGATGCCCTGATTTCTGCTCTAAAGGCGCGGTCTCTGGACTGCGCCTTTTTTGTGCCCTCTCCCTGGACTCAGGCAGGACCCACAATGCGATTCCGGTTGATTCCAGGCATCCCCTCGCCACGATGCATGCGTAACTCTTTTCCCAACCCTTAAAAATTATGGCTAGCGAATCTCTGGTCGCTCTTAGCGAAGCAAACTTCTCCACTGAAGTCGAAAACTCCACGGTGCCCGTGATCGTGGACTTCTGGGCAGAGTGGTGCGGTCCTTGCCGCATGCTGACCCCCATCCTGGAAGATCTGGCCAAGGACAAGGCAGGTGCCGTGAAAATCGTGAAGGTGAACGTGGACGAAAACCCGAACCTCGCCGCTCAGTACAACGTGCGCTCCATCCCCATGCTGGTGTTCTTCAAGGACGGAAAGGCCAAAGACGTCGTCGTAGGCGTCCAGTCCAAGGATGCCCTCAGCCGCAAGCTCGAGTCCCTCTAAGAGGCTGACTCAGACCTTGTAGATTTTTCTTCTTTTCAAAGGCGCGACCCCAGGGTCGCGCCTTTTTCATGGGTGGTACCGCCTTCCTAAATTTGCGGGAGGCTCACAAGTCATTGTCTTTTGCCCGGCTTCATGATTAAACCAAGGCAGGCAGAACCCTCCTTCCCCACCATGGAAATCAAACCGGAAATTTACGAGCAACCCGGAACTTTTTATCTCGGCCGAGGCTACGACACGCGAACGGAGAAGCTGGAGGACGACCTCATTCTCTATGATTCCAAAGACCTAGTCACTCATGGCGTCGTCCTGGGCATGACCGGCTCCGGCAAGACGGGCCTGTGCCTCGCCGTGCTGGAAGAAGCCGCCATGGATGGGATCCCGATCATCGCCATCGATCCCAAAGGGGACATCGCGAACTTCCTGCTCACCTTTCCCGAGCTGACAGGCGATTCCTTTGAACCGTGGGTGAACGAAGAAGACGCCCGTAAAAAAGGCCAGAACACCGCCGAGTACGCCGCCTCCCAAGCCGCCGTCTGGAAAAAGGGACTGGCAGAGTGGGGCCAGAGCGCCGAACGCATCAAGAAGATGCGCGAGACCGTGGACATCACTGTCTTCACGCCAGGGAGCACCGCGGGCATTCCCGTCTCCATCGTCGCCTCACTGGAGGCACCGGCTCCTGAAGTGCTGGAGGATGCGGAAATCTTCCAGGAGCGGGTGGAAAGCTGTGCGACCAGTCTGCTCAGCCTGGCGGGAGTGGAGGGTGACCCCATGCAGTCGCCCGAGCACATTCTGGTGGCCAATATCTTCACCTACTGCTGGACGAAGGGCCAGAACCTCACTCTGGAGTCCCTGGTGCAGCTCGCCCAGCAGCCGCCTTTTAAAAAGATCGGCGTCATGAGCGTGAACGAGTTCCTGTCCGAGAAAAAGCGGACGGAGCTGGCCATGAAGCTCAACAACCTGATCGCCTCCCCGGGATTCTCAAGCTGGCTGGAAGGCGTGCCGCTGGACATTCAAAAGATGCTCTACACACCCGAGGGCAAACCCCGGGTCAGCATCTTCAGCATCGCCCACCTCAGTGACGCCCAGCGCATGTTCTTCGTGAGCCTGCTGCTGAACCAGACACTGGGCTGGATGCGGGCGCAGTCCGGGACGACGAGCCTGCGCGCCATGCTCTACATGGACGAGATCTTCGGCTACCTGCCGCCGACAGCGAACCCGCCCTCCAAGAAGCCGATGATGCTCCTGCTCAAGCAGGCGCGTGCCTTTGGCCTGGGCGTGCTGCTGGCCACGCAGAACCCGGTGGACCTCGACTACAAAGCCCTCTCCAACATTGGCACCTGGTGGCTCGGCCGCCTGCAAACAGAGCGGGACAAGGCACGTGTGCTGGACGGCCTCGAAGGGGCCGCTTCGTCACAGAACGCGAAGTTCAACCGCCGCGAGATAGAGAAGCTCCTCTCCGCACTGGGCAACCGCGTCTTTCTCATGAACAACGTGCATGAGGACCACCCGGTGACGTTCAACGTGCGCTGGGTCATGACGTATCTGCGCGGGCCTCTCAGCCGCAACCAGATCAAGAGCCTCATGGATCCGCGACGCGAGGAGTTCGCCGCCTCCATTCGCAGCAAGCCGGGATCAAAGTCCAGGGCGGCAAAGTCTGCCGGGGCGGATGAGGACAGTGGTTTCCTCCCCCCCGGCGCGGGCGAGGACGAGGAGGAAGCGGCAGCAGGCTCCGGCATCCGCCCCAAGCTGCCCGACGACACCGTGGAATATTTCCTCGCTCCCAACGGCGGCAACTGCTACACCCCCGCCCTGCTGCGGTCGGCCACGGTGCTCTTCAATGACGAGAAGAAGAAGATCGATGGACGGCTCACCGTGACGGTGGCCAATGTCATCGATGCGGCCAATGCCAAGGTGAACTGGGACAAGTTCGTAGACATCATCGCCCGCGACATCGATCTCTCCAAACTGGATACTGAACCTCAAGAAGGTGCCACCTTTGGTGAACTGCCCAGCGCTGCGCAAAAGGCCGCCACCTACAAGGCCATCGCCAAGGACTATGTGAACTGGGTGTACGCCAATCACACGTTTGAACTGCTGTTCAGCCCCTTGTTGGAGACTTATGCGAACTTCGGAGAGGTCGACACCAGCTTCCGACTGCGAATGAATCAGACGACCCGCGAAAAGAGAGACCTCAAGATCGATGAACTGAAGCAGCAGATGGGCAAGCAGATCAAGGCGCTTGAGGAGAAAAAGATGCGGGCAGAGCAGAAGCTGGAGACTCAGAAAGCTCAGGCGAGCAGCGCCAAACTCTCCACGGTGATGCAGATCGGCAGCACCCTGCTGGGGTCCATCTTCGGACGCAAAAAGAGCGCATTCAGCGCGGCGAGCGTGAGCAGGGTCGGCACGGCATGGCGCGAGTCACGGGAGGCCTCTGCGGCGGAGGATGAAGTGGAGCGTTATGAAGAGGAACTCAAGGCGTTGGATCAGCAGTTCACGGAGGAATCGCAGAAGATCCGGGATCAGTATGATCCGACTGCCTTGGTCTTCGAAACGGTGAAGCTGATCCCCATGAAGAAGAACATTACCCCCAGTGGAGTAGGGGTGTTGTGGTTGGGCGAGTAGTCC
>JBGGMQ010000172.1:0-3558 GCA_041287975.1 Verrucomicrobium sp.
TTTGTCGCGAAGAAGCTCCACGCCAAAGCGTTGCAGTTCGGGGCGCAGGTTGGCGCGGTCAAGGTAGTCGGGGGTGAGGCCCGTGTAGGCGGCAAGTTGTTTCAGCACGCTCTGCCGTTTGTCCGCGGGAAGAGAGGTGCCGAGCATGAGGGCCTGATTGTAGTCTCCCATGGCAAAGGCTTCCGCCTTGGCGAGCACGTCTATGAGCGGGAGGCTCTGCAGGTCGGGGGCGAGCTTCTTGTGATGCCAGGCGGTGGCCGTGAAGCTGGGGAGGTAGAGAACATGGGGCAGATCATTGCCGGAGCCGCCCCAGATGGTCTGGAAGTTAAGCACCGTGCTCACGAGCATGATGCCATTGAGGTTCATCATGTGCTTGGTGCCAAGCTCACCGCTGAGAGTGGCAGCGCGAGTGGTGCCGTAGCTTTCCCCAATGAGGAACTTGGGCGAGGCCCAGCGGGTGTTCTTGGTCACGTACAACCGGATGAACTCGGCCACACTGGCGGTGTCCTCTTTCACGCCAAAGAACTTTTTGCCGTCCTCCGGCTTGGTGGCGCGGCTGTAGCCCGTGCCCACGGGATCGATGAAGACGAGGTCGGTCTCATCCAGCAGGGAGTACTCGTTGTCCACCAGTTGATAGGGCGGTGGCACCGGGGAGCCGTCGTCCTTCAACTTCACCCGACGGGGGCCAAGCAGGCCGAGGTGCATCCACACGGAGGAGGAGCCGGGGCCGCCGTTGAAGGAAAAGGTGAGGGGCCGCTTCGTCAGGTCGCTGACACCGTCCTTGGTGTAGGCCATGAAGAAGATCTCGGCGGTGGTTTTGCCTTCCGCATCTTTCAGCGGCATCATGCCCGCCGTGGCCGTGTAGGCGACCGGGGTGCCATTGATGACGAGGTTGTGCTGGGTGCTCACCAGCTTGGGGGCTGGCTTGTCCGCGTCAGCTGGTTTGTCCTTGTCCTTCTCTTTGTCTTTGCCGTCCTTTTGAGCCGGGGGAGCGACTGCATCGGGCGACTGAGCGTGGCCAACGGTAGAGGACAGGGCAAGCGCCATGGAAAGGGCGAGAGCGGTGGGCAGATAGCGCGGACGAGCGGGAAGGAGCTTCATAGGCGTGACAGGGAGGACAGAGCTGAAGAGGACGGCGATGCGAATTGATGTGAAAGCGCTTCGCACACAAGAAGATGCGTCGAAGTGAAAGGGTGGGACGCGATAGGGGTGGCTGAGCGTTCAATTCTCCCCGTCTGAATCTGTAAAAAAGAGTGGCCCGCGGGAAGTGTCGCAACTGTGCAACATGGCAACAACTGGAACAATCGTGCGGCGTGGCCATGTTCAAGCACGTGATGCAACACGCTTAACCTGAGCCATTTGCACGTCGCTATCACAATGGCACGAAGCTCGCTCTCACGCGTGGGGGGTGGAGCTGTCTTCTGCCTCCCTCTGACCCAGCCCAACTCGCCTTTTCCCTTCCATGCCCACCGTCGACGCCAACCCCTATCCCTGGCCCTACAACGAAGATCTCCGCCCCGAGAACACGGTGATCCTCATCATCGACATGCAGACGGACTTTTGCGGTCCCGGCGGCTACGTGGACTCCATGGGCTATGATCTGAGCCTTACCCGGGCACCTATCGAACCCATCAAGAAGCTTCTGGAAGTGGCCCGGGCCAAGGGCTACCACATCATGCACACCCGGGAAGGGCATCGCCCCGATCTGGCAGACCTGCCGCCGAACAAGCGCTGGCGCAGCCAGAGGATGGGGGCAGGCATCGGCGACGCCGGCCCCTGCGGGCGAATCCTCATCCGTGGCGAAGCCGGGTGGGACATCATCCCTGAGCTCTACCCCCTCCCCGGAGAGCCCGTCATTGAGAAGCCCGGCAAGGGCAGCTTCTACGCCACGGACCTGGACCTGCTGCTGGCCCGGCGGAACATCCAGAACATCGTCCTCTGCGGCATCACCACCGATGTGTGCGTCCACACGACCATGCGTGATGCCAATGACCGCGGCTATGAGTGCCTCATCCTTTCTGACTGCACCGGGGCCACCGATCACGGCAACCACCTGGCGGCTCTGAAAATGGTGACCATGCAGGGGGGTGTCTTTGGTGCTGTGGCTGACTCCGAAGCGCTGATCAAGGCGATGGGGTAGGGAGAGGGTCAAGGGGTACGGGAAGAGGGACAAGGTTCCCAGACTTCGAAACGAGTCCCTCCCGTTTCAGGTCTGGAGTCTGACGTCTGGCAGTCTGGTGTCTCCTTCTTGGCAATTGCCATTTGGTGTTTATGCTGGCGCATGTCCGAATCCTCCAGCGCCACCCCTTCTGATCTCGACCTGCTGACAGTGCGTCAGCTCAAGACAGTGGCGGGGCCGCAGCCGCAGCCCTACCGGGTGCACGTGCAGATCGAGGGGAGCATCGTCAAGGAGACGGCGCAGGGGAAGCCCTACCAGGAGTTGAAGATCACCGACGGGACGGACGCGCTGACGTGGCGGGTCTTCGACGGGAGCCCCCTGTACCAGGAGGCGGCGCAGCTCAAACGGGGCGGCTGGATCGAGCTGGCCGCCCACTGGGTGGACACGGGCAAGTTTGGTCTCGAACCCCGGAACCCGGCCCTGCGCCTGCTGGATGACGGGGAGGTGCAGGCCCTGCTGGCGGGGGATGAGGAAACGCGCGACCGGCAGAAGGCGGACTACGAAGCGATCTACGCCTTTGCCGCCGCCATGACCGACCCGCGGCTGCGAGGCGTGTCTCTTCTTTTCCTGCAACTGCATGGTGAGCGGTTCAAGCGGGCAGCCGCAGCGCGCGACTACCACCATGCCCGCCGGGGTGGCCTGGTGGAGCATGTGGCCCAGATGATGCGCAGTGCGGCCAAGATCTGCGAGGCGTATCCGCAGCTGAACTGCGACCTGATGCTGGCCGGCGTGTTGTTTCATGATTGCGGGAAGCTCTGGGAGAACAACTATGCCGAAAGCGGCTTCACCATGCCGTACACGTTGCACGGGGAGCTCATCGGCCACATCGCCCTGGGCATGGAGTTGCTGAACAAACTCTGGCGCCAGCTCATGGAGACTGCCGAGGCCGCGACGTGGGCGACTCTGCAACCCCAGAATGAGATGGTGCGCCTGCACTTGCTGCACCTCGTGGCCTCGCACCATGGGGAGCTGCAATTTGGTTCACCAGTGATGCCCAAGACCCCGGAGGCCATGGCGCTGCATTATGTGGACAATCTGGACGCAAAGATGGAGATGTTCCGCCGCGGCTATGACACCAGCGCAGAGCTGGGCAACGGCATCCTGGAGCGGGTGCGGCCCCTCACGCACAATCTCGTACGGCCGCTGGCGGAGTGCGGGCCAAGGATCGAGGAACCTTCGGAAATGCCGAATGAAGAGTAGTTCGAGTGTCCCACTCGTTCAGTCGAGCTGCTCGCGAGACGCATCTCCCACACTGAGGCAGATCGCTTGGGCGTCAGCAGTGTGGCAGAACCGTCCCGGTTCTCGGTCGCTATCGGGAGGGGACGTACGAGCGTCCTTGAAATTGCGGGTCGTCAACCGGCACGCGGACCAAGAAGCGA
>JBGGMQ010000173.1:0-3022 GCA_041287975.1 Verrucomicrobium sp.
GAGCCCTGTTGAGGCTAAGGAGCCCGCCCCCCGGTAACGGGAGCCGGATCAGGATCACTATCCCCTACGGAACCTGAGTTCGGAGCAAACCCCAAAGCGATCAGGACGATGACATGATGGGCACCATCCGCCCCCAGCATAGGCCGGGTGACAGCGAGATACCCATCGATGCCGCTGGCCGAGAGCGGTGCGCGACGCGACAACGCACCCGCCCGGGGTAAGGACGTAAGACAAGTGGACAGCGCCCGTGGCAACTGGCGCACCATGTCCCGGGAAATGTCCCCGAGCACCAACGCGATACGCTCTGCGGCCTCCCCTTTCATCAGACGGGACTGCGGATCGACCGGCAGCTCAAAGGCCATCAAGGTTGAGGAACGCGAACCCTCAGGGTCGTTCAACAAGATGAGCAGACTGCGCCCCTCCTCTGACTCCGCTACTGTGGCCGAACTGGAGATTCCCGGCCACGCTGGAATGGCAACTGCCTCCTTGGGGAAGTGCTGACTGGTGAGGAGCGTCTGAGCGGCTCTGGGCAGTTGGAATCCGGACAACTTCCAGGCCTCATCCCGAGGGTCGCGAGCCCCCTCCAAAAGGGTCTCCCACTCGGCCTTCAGCATTCTGCCAACAGGGTCCCGGGCCACGGCGGCGATATGGCTCTGCAACTCCAGGTGACGGGCCTCCTCTGCCACCTTCTGGCGGGTCAGCATCTCGGCGTCCTGCATCCGGGCTTCTTCCGCCCGTTTCTGATCAAGCAGGCGGCGCTTTTCCTCGTCCTCCTGGGCGCGTGCCTGGGCCTTGATTTTGTTGTTGGCGACGGCGATTTGGGCCCGCGCTTCTGCCTCGCGGCGCTCCAGTTCCGCCTTCTGCGCCCGCTCCACCATGAGCGAGAGTTCCTGACTGTCTTTCTGCCTGGCATTTTGTGCTTCCAGGATCTCGCGGTAGCGCTCTACTTTCATCCATCCGCCCCGAAACTGGACCAGCCCTTGATCACGGTAGGACACGGCTTCCAACAAGGGTTTCAGGAATCGCGGTGCCTCCTGCCTGAGCGCCGGGTAGCGCTCCGCCAGAGTCTGAGTCTTGGTGATCACCTCCATGATGGGTGCGAAGTCGAACGACTCCACCAGGTCACCCGAGAGGATCGCGGGGTCGTACTCGACAATGCCAAAAACTTCATTGATGAGGAAGACCTGCTCCCCTTTCCCCGTGACTTGCACCTTGTAGTTCACGGCGAACTCTTCGTATCGACCAAAGGGCACCACCTTGGCAAACTCTGGACTGGCATTGCCTCCCTTGACCACCATGAGACCAGCGCCCTGGGCAGGAAGTGCAAAGACGAAAGCCAGTGCCCCCAAGAGGTGCCGCGAAGCAACCGCCAGCCATTGCAACTGGCTTTGCCTCTGCCTTTGACTTCGCCTGTAAAAAATGCCCATGCTCCCCCATTTGTACCGGGACTGCGCGTGCGATGCAATGCTTGTGCTGTGAGAGGGAAACTACGTAGGCTCCAAGGGAAAAGTCGAGCCCTCAAAAAAAGTGTAGAATCCTTCGCAAATTCAGTTGCAATGATCTGAGTCTGGCTACCTTATCAGCCCTTCCACGGAAATCCTGAGTAGCTCAGCGGTAGAGCGGGTGGCTGTTAACCACTAGGTCGTAGGTTCGAACCCTACCTCAGGAGCCAATTTTACATTGGCTCCTTTTTTTAGCTCCTAGTAGAGCACGCCTTTCAAGTCGGTGATGTGCTTGCGAGTCTCGTCTGAAAGGGAATCCCACTCCTCTGGCGCAATCAAATTTTCAGCGCGCATGCGGAGAAGATACATGAAGGCTGTGGACCTCCGCATGTCGTCAAAGATTGCTGCCATCTCAGACTGGGTCTTGTGGGCGAACTCAAAGGTGCTGAGGAGCTTTTCCTGAGGCGTCTTCCCTTCTCTAGCGGCCAGCTTGGCCAGATGATCCAGCTTCTGTTGTGAAAAGCGCTGCAAGGCCGCCGCATGGATTTGGCGGAACTTTTTCCAATCGGATTCAGGAAGGGATCTGGACATGAAGGTTGGGGTTGTGAAGCACCTGCACTCTCAGATATTTTCCTGCTGCCCTTCAACCAGAAAATGCATTCCATCATCGCTCGATTCGCAGTCGACAGCCGCGACCGACGATGACCACCAGCCAGGAAAAGAGGAGCGTCACGACAGTGATGCCCAGGCAGTAAAACGCGACGACGCCATACCCACCGACGGTTTGCGGATTAAGAAAAGGATAGGGATACCAGTGCGCGTAAGGTCCTCGCACCAAGGCATAGGCGGCGTAGGCCAGCGGATAGATGGCCCAGCGCCGGGCACAATGAGCGTAACTCATCTCTGAGCGTCGCGGGGGATCCACCAACCAGTCCACGACTACCAACAGAGGCATGAGACGGTGGAGCACTGTATCCACCCATGGGATGGTCGTTTGCAATGCTTCCTGATACCCGCTCAGCAGCAGGCCATACACCACCCCGGTGATGCTCAAGTAGAGCACTGCGGCACCACGCCACAGATCCCATGAAGGCGCCGCGCTGGATCTCTGCGGGAGCAGTGCTCCGACAAGCAGGATGAACACAGCGAGCAGATTGCTTTGAATGGTGAAGAAACTGAAGAAATTCAGCACCGGAAAATGCTTCCCCGTCAGGCTTTCATGGAGCTGCACGGCCATCGCCACACCCGCCAGGATAGAGAAAGCCAGCCTGAGAAGGGACAAGAGTTTGGAAGGGGTGGGAGACATAGGCGGTTTCCGTGTCTTGCGATTCAGTTCAATGCCGCTCCACGTCATCGAGGGTCTTCACAAGATGGAGACGGATTGAACACCGGGGACGAATGCCTCATTTCTGACCCAGTGGCAACCAAGGCGGAACGAGCCCCCCTGCCCTGCCCGCGATCTTGCACGAAAAGCCATTGCCCTTCCGTTGCCTTCACGGGTGGGCAGGTCTATGAAAGGGGCTACTACCCCATGGCCCTCATTCACCACCTCTACCCGCTGCTTCGCCCTCTGCTGTTCA
>JBGGMQ010000174.1:0-5906 GCA_041287975.1 Verrucomicrobium sp.
CCGCATGCCTGATGCCGCCGAGCAGATGACCCTGCCTGGTGCGCTCGATTGCGCCGACTTCGTAGCGGCCCGTTTTCTGTTGAAACAGGGCCGCACGTTTGAAGACGCGGTGAAGATATTCTCCCCCTACACAGCGATCAAAGAACCGTTTGAAGGGGCCAGAGAAGCCGCTGCGAACCTCGTGAGACCCACGGTAGAGTACGATCTCAGACCCAGCCCGAAGCCAGCCCGCAAAGCTGCCTTTGTCTACGTGAACAACCGGCTGGAGGGTAATTCCCTGGAATCCCTCATCGCCATCCTCGTGCGCCTCCAGCTTGAGAAACTGGGCTTCCTTCCTCCCAGCATCATCCCTGCCTCTCACGGGCCAGATGCCCCCAACGAATTCAAGCTTGCTTGACCTCCGAGAGCTCAACACGTTTGCTGTTAGAACCACTATACTCAGCACTCAAGAACTCGACGCAAATTCCCTGGCTGGAAGCACTGCTTCCAGCCTCACAATCCTACCCATCCTCATCTTCGTTGGCACCCTCGCCCTTTCTTTCAGAGCCTTGGAGCGAGCAGCGACCGCGCTTTACCTCTCCGGCGAGTTGCCAGGCGATTCTCGCTCCGGATGAACACGACGAGGGAAAGCTGTTCTCACTGAGAAGTGTCCATTTGCACCTCCCTCGCCATGAAATACCTGCTCACTTACACCGGCTGTCTTCTCATCGCGATGGACCTGAATGCCGGGGAGCCAGCTGCAAAGGGCAACGTTCACTACAACGTATCGCCAAACAAGGGATTGGAGCATTTTCCCACCCAGCTCCCTATCTTCAATGACCAAGATCCAAAACAGTTCAACTGGGACAAATATGTATCGGAAGCAACCTCAGAAGCAGACCGGGTCTTTCGCGGCTATCTCGCCTACCAGCAGGGTATTGACACGATTCGACAGTTGCAGATCTTTGGAGCAGATGACTCAACCGGAGGCACGGCAACGCGTTACTCACTGGGCTGGAAAGAGATCATGACCAAGTGCGAAAGAATCGAAAAGCTGTACCGTGAGAAGCTGAAGACATCTCCGGCCATACTGGAGATCCTGGAACGTTTCATCTCGGCATCCAGGACCGCCATGGATGCAAATGTGGAAGTCATAGCCTCGTCCTGGTCTGGTGGATCGGGTGGCAAGGCCGTGAATGCTGAGGTGAGATATCGGGCTTCGCTGAGGTATCTGGACGGATTGAGGAGTCTGACGGCAAGCCTTGATCTTCAAGATCTACCGGAAGTCCTCCGTTGAAGCGGCAGTGCCCAGGTTCCGGAACAACATTGGGCTGACAAAAGTGCAAAGAGATTGACTCGCGCTCAGTGAAGGTTGTCATTGTCACACTCCCGGCCTTTTCCCTGCATGATGGCCCGTCTCGTCTGAATCATGAGCCCTGAAGAACTCGCCGCCCGCATGGCCTCTGACATGGCAGATATTGAGAAGATGAACATGCCCTTTGGCAAGTTCGGCCCTCAGTTCTGCCCACCTCATGGCGTGCCCATTTTTGACCTGCCAGCGGAGTACCTGGGCTGGTTCGCCAAGAAGGGCTTTCCCAAAGGGAAGCTCGGCCATTTGCTGCAGATCGTCCACCAGATGAAGGCCGACGGCTCCGATGCGGCCTTCGACGGTATGCGCCGCCGCCGGGGTGGACGCACCCCACTCCGCGAGGAGCGTCCCCGCGAGTGGAATGTAGGCGAGTCGAATCCGTTTTGAATACAGGACGATGAGTCCTTGAGTTCGCAAGCTTCATTAGGGGGATTTCCCCCACGACCCGGACAGGCATCTCATTTTTTAACGATACGGCATCAATCTTGCTCCATATTCAAATGGAACAAATCAGGCATGTAATTCTATCCCTGCATCACTATGGCCGCCTCGCAGCATTTGATCAACGCAGGCACGCCTTTGGGCGCCAACCTTGTGGCAGGTGGTGCCACGTATCGCACTTGGGCTCCTGCAGCAAAGGAAGTTTATCTCGTCCAAAATGACTCGGGCACCGAGGTGCCGGGCGTCTGGACAAGGAACGAAGCCGACCTTCTTGTCAAAGACAGCCACGGCTGTTGGGGCGGGTTCTTCCCTGATGTGAAGGATGGGGATGAATACCGCTTCTACGTGGTGGGACATGGCAGTGAGGGCTTCAAACGAGACCCCTATGCCCGGGAGTTGAAGATGAACGGCTACCCGCACTGCAACTGCATCGTGCGGGACCCGGACGAATTCGTCTGGCATGATGCGGGCTACCACCCGCCAGCCTTCTCAGACCTCATTGTCTACCAGTTCCACATCGGCGTGTTCTACGCCAAAGACGACAATGGCAAAGACATCCGCCAGGGGCGGGTGTGCAAGATTCTGGATGTGGTGGATCGCATCGAGTACCTCGCGGATCTGGGGGTGAATGCCGTGATGCCACTGCCCTTCCAGGAGTACCAGGGCGAAAACAGCCTCGGCTACAATGGCACCGATCTGTTCTCTCCAGAGATGGACTATGCCGTGGGTTCGGCGGAGCTCCCCTCTTACCTCGCCAGAGTCAATCGACTCCTGACCGCGAAGGGCCAGACACCCATGACCCTCGCGGAACTTGCCGGGCAGGTCAGCCAGTTCAAGACCTTCATCGACCTCTGCCATCTCTACGGCATCGCCGTTATTTCCGATGTCGTGTACAACCACGCAGGCGGAGGTTTCGACGATCAGAGCATGTGGTTCTTCGACCGCCAGAAGTACACCTCAGACAATGACAGCCTCTACTTCACCAGTGAAGATCACGCCGGGGGCCGGGTGTTTGCGTTTTGGAAGAAGGAGGTGCGCCAGTTCCTCATCGACAATGGCAAAATGCTGTTGGAGGAATACCACCTGGACGGCCTGCGGTATGATCAGGTGACTGTCATCGACCACGCGGGCGGGTGGGCTTTCTGCCAGGATCTCACCAACACCCTGAGGTTTGTGAAACCAGGCGCGGTGCAGATTGCGGAGTACTGGGCGGGTGCAGACCGCTGGAAGGGTGTGGCCCGTCCGCCCCATGGCATGGGCTTTGATGTAGGGTACAGCGATACCCTGCGGGACAAACTTCGGGCCACGGTAGGCGAGACCACGGGCGGAAAGCAAGCCTCCGTGAACATGGAACGCGTGCGCGACGCTCTGATGATGACGTACCGCAATCCAGGACGCTGGACCGTCTTCCAGTGCATCGAAAACCATGACCTGATCGATGACAATCACACAGGGAACGACCGCCAGCCCCGCGTGCCCAAACTGGCAGATCCCAACAACACCCGCTCGTGGTATGCTCGCAGTCGGTCAAAGGTGGCTACAGGTCTCCTGCTCACAGCACCAGGCGTTCCCATGATCTTCATGGGTCAGGAGTTCCTGGAGGACAAACAATGGACAGACTGGCAAGGCAAGCCGCAGTTGCTCATCTGGTGGGCAGGGCTGGAAGGCAAGGACAAAGCCATGTCTGACCAGCATCGCTTCACCCGGGACCTGATGTGGCTGCGGCGCAAACAGCCCGGTTTGCGAGGCGATGGTCTGAACGTGTTTCACGTGCACAATCAGAACCGCGTCATCGCTTTTCACCGGTGGATTCCGGGCACAGGGAAGGACGTCGTAGTCGTTGCCAGTCTGAATGAAAACACCTTCTACAACCACAGCTACCAGATCGGCTTCCCCGGCGGAGGTCACTGGCAGGAGGTTTTCAACAGCGACATCTACGACCAGTACTTCAATCCCCAGGCGCAGGGCAACCCTGGCGGGGTCACCGCTGGGGGAAGTGGCAGAGATGGTCTGCCCGCATCTGCAGGGATCACCTTGCCCGCCAACAGTATTCTGGTTTTTGCAAGAGCCTGATCACGGCGGTCCCCATCCATCAATCCAAAATTTGACCATGCTCCCGCTTCGGAGCAGTCGAAGTTCGAGTTGAGATTTACGCCGTGCCCTGCATTGATTGGCGAGGGCCGCATCTGTTCCGGTGCGCCTCCTGCCTCCATGCCACTCCCCTCCCCACTGCTGCCAGACGATGCCGCCCGCCAGGCCGTGCGAACCCGGCCCATGCGGGGCAACGTCATGCACCAGACCTGGAGTCACCTCCTCTTTCTGCATTGGAAATGGGACCCGGCTGAGATCCAAAAGCGTCTGCCCCCCGGATTGCATGTGGATACTTTTGACGGCGACGCCTGGGTTGGCATCGTCCCCTTTTACATGCGCAACATCCGTCCGCGCTATCTGCCCGCAGTGCCCTGGGTCAGCAATTTCCTTGAACTCAACATCCGCACCTATGTGCATGACGATCAGGGACGCCCAGGCGTATGGTTCTTCTCGCTGGACTGCAATCAGCCGCTGGCAGTCTGGACCGCGCAGACGTTCTTTCATCTGCCCTACAAGCATGCGCGGATGACGGCCTCACGCTCCGGGGACGGCAGGATCGAATACCACTGCTCCCGGCAAGGCAGCGGTCAAGCTTCCGAGTTCACCTATGAGCTGGCGTCGGACACTCGTCTGGCAGAGCCGGGCACGCTGGATTTCTTCCTGGCGGAACGCTACCTCCTCTTCGCCAACACTCCGCGCGGGATCCGCCGCGGCCAGGTGCACCACGCCCCCTATCCCCTTGCACATGTCACCGTGCCGCAGTGGGATGACCGACTGCTCTCCATCACTGGCTTCCAGAGCCCCGGCAGAGATCCAGACCACATCGTAGGATCTCCCGGAGTGGATGTCCTCGTGTACCCGTTGGAAGGATAGGTTCCTCAGCTCTACCGCTTGTCCCGTGGGCTGAGAGGCTTCCTCATGACCCGCTCTGCCGTGTACCACCAGGTCGACAGTCCCGACCGCGCCCACCATCCTACCTTCCTGGTAGAGAAGATCGGCTGTTCGATTCGCGACTCCGTCAGCACGATCGTGGTTGGCACCCCTAAGTTGTACGTGGCAGTCGTTTGAATGGGAGAGCCATAGTTGATGAATCCCTCAAAGTCTCCAAAAGGGAGCAGGTACGCCTGCTCATCATGAGCCTTCTGTCGCACCACCTCCGTGACAAAGGCACCCAACAACATCAAGAGCAGCACTGCCACCGCCCAGGCAAGGGCAGGCACTCTTGAGTCATAGCGATGCGGTACTGGCATTGAAACAAGCGAATCTTGAATCAGATGATGGCATCCAAGGCCCACACCACGAAGAGACCACTGATGCCCACCAGTGTCTCGGTCAGTGTCCAGGTGCGCAGCGTCTGCGCCACGGAAAGACCAAGCGTCTCCTTCACGATCCAGAAGCCAGCATCATTGAGGTGGGAGAGGAAGAGCGAGCCGCAGCCGATACAGACTACGAGGAGTTCCGGATTCACCTCCGGGTTGTTCAGCACCAGCGGAGCCACCAAACCACAAGCGGCTGTGATGGCGACCGTGGCCGAACCCGTGGCGACGCGAATGAGCGCCGCGCAGAGCCAGCCGAAGACCAGCGGCGGCAGGTGGGCGGCAGAGGCCATTTCACCAATGGCATTAGCGGCCCCGCTCTCTCTCAAGACGCGGTTGAAACCACCGCCCCCACCGACAACGAGGAGCGTCATGCCGATGGTGGCAACGGCCTTCTCCCCCACCTTGAGCGCTTGGGCCCGGGTGAAACGAAAGGCAATACTGGCAAAGATGACGGAGATTGCCAGAGCTACTGTGGGGTTGCCGATCACCGAGGTGACCGCATACACCGGGTGTCCGTTGGCACGCTGTTCCTTGTCGATCCAGATCTCCGCTGCGGTCTGGCTCAGGAGGAGCAGGATGGGGAGCGCCAGCGCGGCGATGGTCCAGCCGAGGCTTGGGCGGGGATGATCCTTGCTTTGATCTTCCACCACGGGTGCTGGTGCTTCCGCAGGCACGTTTTTCACCGCCCATTTGGCGAAGATGGGTCC
>JBGGMQ010000175.1:0-3978 GCA_041287975.1 Verrucomicrobium sp.
GGAGTTCAGCTCCACAAGGGGCAGGGGAGTCTTTGTTGCATAGGTGAAGGTGCGAGGGGGGATCGTGTCGTAGGGCAGTGCCTGCGGCAGGGATTCTTCACCGATCTCCATCACGTCGCGAATGCTGGGCAGGATCACATCTGGCACCACACCGCGAAGCTGCGTGGAACCACCAGCGATGCGGTAGAACTTCTGGATCGTCACCTTGAGCGAGCCAGCACGGCTCTTGTCGCTGAAGAAGGGCATGTAGCGCTCCACAGGAAGGATGGTCTGCACGGTACCCTTGCCGAAGGTGGACTTCTCACCCACGATCACCGCACGGCGGTAATCCTGAAGAGCGGCCGCAAAGATCTCGCTGGCAGAGGCACTGGCCTTGTCGGTGAGGACGATGAGCGGCCCTTCGTATACGGGGCGCTCATTCTCACAGTCACGCCAGCTGATGTTGGCGCGCCAGTCTTTGGCCTGCACCACAGGACCTTTCGGAACGAAAAGACCGGTCAGCTTGATCGCTTCCTCAAGGGAGCCACCACCGTCACCACGCAAGTCAAACACGAGGCCCTCAATCCGCTCGGCCATCAGGCGCTTGAGCAGGCGGCTCACATCTGCCGTGCAGCTTACGGTGCCATCTTCCATGTCAGCGTAGAAGGAGGGCAGGGTGATCCAGCCGATCTTCGAGGTCTTGCCATTCACAGGAGGCGTCTGAAGGAGCTCGGCATTGGCCAGCTTTTCCTTCAATTCCACTTCACCACGTACGATGGAGATGATCTTGATCTCGGAAGGGTCTTCCGCTGCCGCAGGGTTTACCTTGAGGCGCACCGTGGTGCCCGCTTTGCCGCGGATCATCTCCACGACCTTCTGCAGTTTCATGTACTTGATGTCCACCCAGTCACTGTTGGCACCGCTGCCATCGCCTTGGGCGACTGCCAAGATCTTGTCGCTGATCTTCAGTTCGCTCTGCTTGTCGGCAGGGCCACCCACCACGATCCCCTGGATCTCAGCCACGTTGTCCTTCGTGCTGAGCAATGCGCCAATGCCCACGAGGGAGTGGTTCATCTGGATCTTGAAATTGTCAGACTCCTGCTGGCTCATGTACTCCGTGTGCGGGTCATAGCTGCCCGCAAGGCAGGAGAGGAAGTAGTTCACGATGTCCTCCTGCTCGTTCTCAGCGAGTTGCTCAAGGAGGCGCTCATAGCGCTTCAGCACGCGCTTCTCCGGCGGATCTTCCTCACCGGGGTCAGCCTTGGCGGCTTTGTCCGCTTTGGCGGCGGCCTTGGCGGCCTCTTCAGGATTCTCAGCGGCTTTCTTGGCCTTCTCTTCAGCCTTTTTCTTCTTGGCTTCTTCGCGAGCCTTGTCGCTCAGGCGCTCAGCGAGCAGGTCACCTTCAATCAAATCATCCCAAAGCTTGTCAGACGCGGCTTCGTCTTTGGGCCAGGGAGCCTTCTCACGCTTCACTTCCAGTGAGCGCTCGGAGTCAAAAGCAAACTTTTTGGTCTCGACGACCTTCTTTGCATAGGCCACCCGCTGCTTCACCCGCTCCTCGTACTTGTAGTAGATGTCCAGCGCAGGGCTGATGTTGCGGGTGAGGATGTGCTCGTCAAGGCTCGTGGCGTACTCGGTCTTGAACTTGTCCACGTCTGCCTGGGTCAGGTAGATGTGGGAAAAGTCGAGAAAATTCAAATAGCTGTCGAGGAGCTTTTTGGAAATCTCATCATCAAACTCTTTGCGTGAATAGTGATGGTTTTGAAGCATGTAGGCCACATGCATCGCCACCTGGCCGTAATTGGTTTCGGCGCGAGCCGGTGGGCCTGCTAGCAGCAGCGACCCGAGAACGGCTGTGGAAAGGAGCGTGGAAGCGTAACGCATGGACACGAGAGGGTCTTATTTATAATCAAAACGTCGCTCGAAAGCACTTGATCTCCAAGAATTTGCTTTTCCGCGTTGAAATGTCCACCTCTTTCCCCATGAATGCCAGTCCATGCTTAAGATTTCGTACTTCACTGGTGGTATCGCTTCGACCAACGGGTACCTCGTGGAGACGGCAAGCTCTGCGTTTTTGGTAGATGCCCCCGAAGGTTTCGCTGGTTGGCTGAAGGGTCGTGGAGTCTCCAAGGTGCCCACCTTGCTGCTGACACACCTGCACTTTGACCATGTGCAGGACGCTGCGGTGATTCAGAGGGAATTCGGTGCCAAAATCTACGCCTTTGCCGACTTCTCCCGCGAGCTGACCTTGGAGTTCTTGATGGCCTTTGTCTCAGGCACCCGGTTTGAGGTCGCCGAGTTCAAGGTCGACCAGATGCTGGGCGCAGGCAGCACGGTGGAAGCGGGCGGCCTCCTCTGGGAGGTGGCGCATGTCCCAGGGCACTCTGCTGACAGCATCACTTTCCACAATCGTGAGGCTGGCACGCTGTTTGATGGCGACGTCCTCATGGCTGGCGGCATGGGGCGGTGCGACTTCCCAGGAGGCAGTGAGAAAACGCTCCTTGAGGGAATTCATGCGCATCTCATGACCCTGCCCGATGAGACGGTGGTCTGGCCCGGTCATGGGCCCAACACTACCATCGGCACTGAGCGGGAGACGAATCCCTACCTCTAGTCGCCCGCTCAATCTTTGGGCTTCGCTTCGGCCTTCTGACGCGGATTGCCCAAAGTCTTGGCCCGTTCAGGGTTCATTTGTTCCAGATCCTCAGCGGTGGGGGTGATGCCGAACTGCTTCCAGTAGATCTCCTTGAAGGGATTTACCTTGGGCAGAGGCGCACCTTCATTCACCATGTTCGCCCGCACGGAGATCCACCATTGCTCATACGCGGCCGCCATGGCGGTCACCATCTCCGGTTTCGCAGCCGCAATGTCGGACTGCTGCCCCGGATCTGTCTTCACATCATACAGTTGCCATTGAGGCCCTGTACCCGGTGCCCTCCGGGCTGAAGGCTTGCTCTCTGACACCAGCGTGTAAGACCCTCTTCGTACGGCACAGCCTTGAAACTTGCCCAGCTCCGGGTCTGAGCCATAGGGCCAGCGTCCTAGATGGGTGAACAGTGTGCGCTCCTCCCAAGGGCTCGCCGGATCTTGCAAAAGTGGGATCAGACTGCGTCCTTCCACTTGCTGATCAGCTTTGGCATCCAGCTTGGCACCTGCCAATTCTGTGAGGGTGCGGAAGAAGTCCACATGAGCGGTCAAGGCGGAGCAGTCGCCGGGAGTGATGGCCCCCGGCCAGCGCCAGAAGGAGAAGGCCCGCGTGCCGCCCAGCCAGGGCGAATTTTTAGAGCCTCGCATGCCCGCATTGTAAATCTTGGTGCCAGCAGTGCCGCCATTGTCATTCATCGCCACCACGAGGGTGTTTTCACTCAGACCCCATTCATCCAGTTGCTTCAGCACTCGTCCGATGTTGTCGTCGATATTGTGGATCATGCCGAAGAAGTTCGCGGCCTCTTCACCGAGCCCTTTGTCGCGATACAGAGCCGCTTCTTCAGGCCGGGCAATGTAGGGGCCGTGGGGCGCATTGGTGGCGATCCAGCAGAGGAAGGGCTTCTCGCTTTTACGCTGGCTCTCCATCCAGCGGGTGGCCTCATTGAAGAAAACATCCGTGCAGTAGCCCTTGGCCTTCTCGAACTTGCCATTGTGCAGGATGGCCGGGTCAAAATACGTGTTCCCCGGGGCGTCTCCGCAACTGCCAGGATACGTCTGGCCGATGCCACCTGCTCCGTGCACGAACGTCTCATCAAAGCCTCGCTGCCCCGGCTGGTATACGGCCTCATCACCTTGGTGCCATTTGCCAAAGATGCCTGTCGAGTATCCGGCAGATTGGAGGACCTGGGCCACCGTGGTGGCGTCTGTGGTAAGCCGTTCCCGCTCCAGAATGGTATGGGTAACTCCATTCCGGAACTCATGCCGTCCGCTCAGGAGCGCCGAGCGGGTGGGCGCGCAGGTCGGGCTGTTGTACCAGTCGGTAAATCGTCTCCCCTCGGTATGCAAGCGGTC
>JBGGMQ010000176.1:0-5571 GCA_041287975.1 Verrucomicrobium sp.
GAGATGAGGGTTCACCTCCTCAAAGCTGGCTTTCGATAGGCAGCAGCGCGACCGTACGAATCTTCATCCGTTTGCCCCACGTGGTTGCGGGTTCCTTCGAGTATCGCACGATCTGGCCGTGCTCCCTGGCCAGCCAGACGAGACGATTGCCTTCCAGCACCAGTTGGTAGGCATCCTCTTTCACGTGCTGGTCGATCACTTCCGCCATGCGGGAGCCCAGTTCCTGGTTCTCAAAGACCATGCCGATCTCTGTGTTCCAGACGAGGGACCGGGGATCCAGGTTCAAGGAGCCAATGAAGGCTCTTTTGCGGTCGGCCACGAACGTTTTGGCATGAAGGCTGGCTCCGGAGGAGTCACGGAGGCCGGCGGCACGCGCTCCTTCGGGTGAACGTGACACGAGGGAGGCATTGGGCCGGGCTTCGTAGAGTTCCACGCCCATGCGAAGCAGGGGTTTGCGGTATTTGGCGTAGCCACTGTGCACCCAGGGAACTTCGGTGGAGGAGAGGGAGTTGGTGAAGACCAGTACTCTCACACCCCGCTCTCTGAGACTCTTGAAGTAGCGCATGCCGTCTTTGCCGGGGATGAAATAGGCAGAGACGACCATGAGCTCCTCCTGGGTGGCGGCGGCCAGCGGAAGCATCTGCGGCAGGAGGTGGGTGGCCGTGGCGGATTTCCCAATTCGCGCCTTGTCGGGATCATCATAGTACACACGAGCTTGTCCCCAGAGCAGCCGCACGGGCGTGGCGGGCCAGTCACGGAAGGGGTTGCTCTGCAGCCCGAGGTAGTAGCGGGATCCCGTCATCGATTTCTCATGCTGGCGGAGCTGATCCCGCAGTTGCGTGAGACTCCTGTCGTTGCTCATCCAACGGGGCAGGCGGTCAACAGGGGTGGCGGCCGGGCTGGTCCAGTAGAGTTGGAAGGAGTGCGCCACCTCAGGCACGGGCGGTCCGACCACCATGACATCCAGATCGTCATGATCCATGTCCTCCCTGGCCTCAAAGTATTCATCTGCAATGTTGCGTCCGCCAATGACGGTCAGTTGCCCGTCCACCGTGAGGGACTTGTTGTGCATGCGCCGGTTGAGGCGGTTGAACTCCAGGAGGAAGCCCAGCTTGGGCAGGGAGCGCAGCGTGAGTGGATTGAAAAGCCGTACTTCAACGTTGGGATGGGCGTCCAGGGTGCGGAGGTAGCTGTCCGCAGGGGTGATGCCCACATCATCGAGGAGTAGTCGCACTTTCACGCCACGGTCAGCCGCTGCCAGCAGGCGGGACTCGAGCAACTGGCCTGCGGTGTCCGACTTCCAGATGTAGTACTGGAGGTCAATCGTGTGGCGGGCCCGGTCGATCAAGGCCATGCGTAGGCCCAAGGCGTTTACGCCACTGCGTACGGCGACAAACCCGGCCTCGCCTGGATGTTGGCGGGTCAGGGTCCGAACATGTCGCGTGAGGGAGGTGTCGGCTGGTGGGGGAATCAGCCGGACCACGGGAGGCCGCTGGGTCAATGAAGGTGAGGGCGCGGCCGGATGGTGTGTGCACGCCGCGAGCCCGATTAACGTCAAAAGCAGGGGCCATCTGGCAGAGGCGAGGAAGCGAGACGTTCGATGGATCATGTGGGGCAGGGCGAGAGGGCGGCTGAGAAATCAAGGTGATCGGGACACTGCGATCGTAAAGAGAAACGCGACGTCTTTTGGGAAGCAGCTACACGGCCAGGAACGCGACGGCCTGCCTCAGCGGCGGGAAAGGGCACCTCTGAACGCACGCGGGAAGGGGAGGATCGAGCTCTGTTGCAAGTGGGTTTGGCGGAACGCATTGTAACACGGAAGCAATGGAAAGCTGCGCTCACGTGGGTGGCCAGATCCGTAGTTTAACCGACTGTGAGCGACCCAACGACGACAAGCCCCGACACACCTTCCAAGCCTCGCCGGTCTCGAATCTGGCTGTGGGTGAAACGGTGCCTCCTGGCCTTGGGCATTCTGCTTGTGCTGTTGGTGGTGTTTCACCGACCCTTGCTGCGGTGGGGCGTGGATTATGCGGCCCATCATTTCGCGGCAAAGGCGGGCTACAGTCTGCAATGGGATCTGCAGGGCAGCATGGTGTCCGACCTTGCCCTGCGGAAACTTCAGGTCACAGGACCGGCCGGAGGTGTCGTCACCAGCATCCGCTGGAGTGATGCCGCTCTTGAGTACAGCCTCATGGACCTCATTAAAATGGGGCCTGGAAGATTCTTGCATCGCCTGGTGCTGAAGGATGCCGATGTGGTGCTGGATCTGCGCAAACCCGCCCCGAAACGAGAGCCTGATCCCAGCAAGAAGAAGTCACCGCTGCCGGACTTCTGGCTGGAGAATCTGGAGATTCGCAACGTCACCGTGCGCATTCTCACGCCTGAAAGTGAGATGCTCGTCAAAGGTCTCACGCTGGTCCTTGCTGAAGGGGCTCCGGGAGAAATAGCCCTTCAAGAGCTCTCCCTCCCGAAGCAGAGCCTCTACCTGACGGGAGTGCAAGGGAGCACCCAGCTACAGGATCGCTGGATCCGGTTCAGCGATCTCCAACTGATGCCTGATTTGCTGGTTCGGAAACTGGGTGTGAATATCGCGGAGCTTAAAAGTGGGAAGCTGCCGCTGGAGTTGGATCTCCAGTCAGGCACGGGTAGTGTGAAGTCGTCGGGATCCGTGGCAGGTGTTGGCCAGGAGGGCGGGGTGACGCTCGATCTCGACTTGGCCGTGGAATCTCTGCGCGAGACCGAGATTGTCCGCTGGACGCCGCTGCCGAAAGGGATGGCCTGGCAAATCGACAGATTGACGGGGAAGGTGACGGGGCCTCCCAACCAGCCGCAGAAACTTGCGGCCAACATGACGTTGGAAGCCTCTGCCATTGCTGTCGCCGGGGTGAGACTGGATCAGTTGCGCACCGCGCTAACGTTGGAGGCGGGGCGTCTGAATCTTCAGTCTGTGAATGTGGCGGCTGGGCCGAACAAGGTGGATCTCAAAGGAACCGCAGTGCTGCCTCCTCTCTGGAATCAGGTGGCGCGCAGTGAGGCCTCCGTGGACCTGACCATCGCTGCCCCTGCTCTGGATCAGCTTTTGCCTCCCAACACTCCGGTTCAGGGAGGGCTCAGAGGCACGGGGACCGTCGCTCTCAAAGACGGGTTGCTGGCCGTGGCGAATCTCAATCTGGAAAGCCAGGACCTCGTCGTGGCAAAGGTGGCGCTGTCTGACTTCAGAGCCGACGTCGCTTCTGATGCGAAGACGGTGCAGGTGCGAGGTATCACGGCCCGCCTCAACGAGCAGAACGCCATCACTCTCGCTGGAGTTGTGCAACTGGCAGGCCGGCAGAGCGCGGACCTTGTGCTGACGGTGGAGGGCTCTGATCTCTCCACCTTGTCCCAGTTAAAGGACTGGCTGGATGTGTACCCTCCCGCCGGGGGCACCCTCAAGGGGACGGTCAATGCCCGCTTTGACGTGGCAGATCTCAAGGAGAAAAATTACCAGCGTGCCACTGTGGAGGGCGATCTGGGTATTGACGGTCTCCAATGGAATCAAGGCACGCTGCAACAGGCGGCGGTGGAGTTTGTCTTCAAAGCGGACATGCTGACGGTGCCGCGATTCGACCTCACCTTGGATGACCAGAACAAAGTGCATCTGACCGCAGATCTGCTCCTACGCGATGCCCAGCCCGCCAATGTCACGTGGGACATTGATCTGGAGCAGATCGCTTCCCTCACCGCGTGGATTCAGCCGGAGTCCAACAACACCCTGCCTCCACCGCAGAGCGGCGTGCTCATATCCCAGGGTAAGGCGAGCTTTACGCTGACCGATCTCAAGGCGAAGAAATTCAGCCAAATATCGGCGGGAGGAGCCATCAACCTCAAGGAACTGCACTGGCTCAACGGACTGCTGGAAGACGCCAGTGTGGACTTCGCACTGGCCGATGGGAAAATGGATGCCCCGAAGCTGTCTGTCCGCTTTGACGAGGACAACCAGATCAGCGGCCGGGCGACCATGGAGCTGGCCGCCCCGAATGGCTTCACGGCGGATCTCAAAGGCGCATTGAAGAAGCTTCCTGCCTTGTCCGGCTGGCTTGAGCTTTTCAAGGGTCCCGCGATTGACAGTGGTTCCCTGGCTGTCGACTGGCAGGGTTCAGGGAAACTCAAACCCCTGGAGGTGACGGGGAACGGCGTGGTGGGAGTGAAGGACTTCTCCCTGGAGGGCCATCCCAACACCTATGCCCTGGATCTGGCGACCCGACACGAGGGGCGTCGTGCCGAACTGACCAAACTCTCTGCCCAGGCCGGAAAGTTCAGGTTGGAGGCTGCCGGTGCCGTGTCGGACACGGACCTGGAGATGGGCAAGCTGCTCTTGAAATCGGGGGACACCGCCCTGGTGGAGGGTAAGGTGGCGATTCCGCTGGCATTGACGCAGACTCCCCGGCCCAAGATCCCGATCGATCCTGACCGCCCGATCGTGATCGACCTTCAGATGCGGAAGCTCAAGTTCGAGGAATTGTTCGCGGCTCTCGGGCAGAAGTCTCCCCCTGTGTCTGGTCTCGCGGAGGGGACAGTCAGCTTGAACGGCCGCCTCGCGGAACTGACGGGCAAGGTGGATCTGAATCTCCAAAACATCCTGGCATCCGCAGTGAAAGGAAAACTGCAGCCCGCGTCCACGACAGTGGCAGCCACCCTGGGAGGAGGCAAGCTGCAGGTGCAGGCCCAGGCCACCCAGCGGCCTCTCCAGCCGCTCTCGGTGCGGGCATCGCTCCCCTTCGATCCGCAAAAGGTGATGGCCGATCCCGCAGTTCTCCAGACGACCGAGTTTCAGGCAGAGGTGGTGCTTCCTGAGTCTGACCTCTCGCTTGTACCGAGTTTCGTGCCCGCTCTGGCCCGGGTGGAGGGGCGGGTCAGTGCCAATGTGAAGCTTGATGGCACGGTGCGCGAGCCTCACTGGCGCGGGAGTGTGAATCTGAGCATTCCCTCCGCTGACCTTGCGAGCACCCAGATGAGCATCCGTGATGTGAAGGCTCGGCTTTCGTTTGTGGAGAAGAGGATCGCGATTGAGGATGTTTCCGCGATCCTGGCGGGCGGCGAGATTCGCGCCTCTGGTGGAGTGGACGTAGCGAACCTGACCAAGCCCAACCTCAACATCCGCGTGAATGCCAAGGAAGCCCTGATCGTGCGGGATGACACCATGAGCCTGCGTGCCAATGCCAATGTGGCCATCGTGGGTCCGCTGGACGGGGCCTCTGTCACCGGGCGGGTGGAACTGGTGCGGGGCCGGGTGTTCAAGGAGATCGAATTCCTGCCGTTGTCCCTGCCCAATCAGCTGCCGCCTCCACCGCCTCCGGTGAAACGCAGCAATGCCAAGCCCTCGGCGCCGCCCCCGTTCGACAAATGGAAGCTCGACGTGGCCGTGGTTACCAAGGATCCCATCCGACTGCTGGGCAATGTGCTCAATGGCGGTGTGGTGGCGGACCTGCATGTGGGTGGGACAGGGGCCAACCCCGAGGTCACGGGGCGCTCCACCGCCGAGAACGCCCGGGTGCAGCTCCCGTTCAGCCGGTTGAACATCACGCGAGGGAA
>JBGGMQ010000177.1:0-2982 GCA_041287975.1 Verrucomicrobium sp.
GGACTGGGGGTGAACTCACACGTGAGGGTGTGAAGAACGTGCTCAAGTCAGATCATGTCTTGAGTCTTGCGTCTTCCAGTCTTGTGTCTCCTACAGGGCAGGTCACTGCACAAAACTGAACTCGCGCCCGTTGATCAGTGACCAGATGATGTTCCCATAGGCGGCCTCGCCTTCTGCGGCGAAGGCCCTGCGGGCGATGTCCTTCTCACGGAAATTCGGATGGCGGTTCAGAATGCTGAGAAACACGACTTCGACTTTGTCGGGTGGGTTCTTCACCTTTTCCATGTTGCGGGCAATCAGGGAGTCTTTGCTGGTGAGCATCTTTTGGGCGGCACCATTCATCATCATGAGAACTTGAGGTGAGCTGCCGTCTTTGGAACTGCCGTCGATGGTGAATCGCTCAGACTGGCCGAACTCGCGGAGGAAGTGGCCGGCAGGGGCGGGTTGCTCCAGTTCGGAAGCCCGCATGAGTTTCATGTTCTCGTACACGATCACCTTGTTGGGCTCCTTGTTCTTCGCGCCGGCGTCGGTGAGCACAGCACCCATGCGGGCCTGGTTGCGGGCCCCGAGGGAGTTCATCATGCTGACCTTTTGCAGCAGGGTCTGGGCATTGATCGTGGCGAGGTTGATATCCATGGAGCGACCGTAGAGGTCGGCGTCAGGATTCTTCACGGCATCCGGGTCACCGAGCACGAGGGTCATGTAGGAGTCCCAGGCTTGCTCAGCGGTCATGCGGCGAAGCACGGGGCCTTGGAAATAGTAGGGCGCGCCCATGGCGAGGGCCTCGGTGGTGGCTTCGCGCTGATAGGTTTTGGTGTTGAAGAGGATGCGCTGAAATTCCTTAAGGTTGAATTTTAGACGGATCATCTCGGCAGCCAGATGGTGCAGCAGTTCTGGATTGAAAGCCTCATCGGGATTGTCGACATTCAAAACGGAAGGGGTGAGAGCCTTGCCGAAGGCGCGAGCCCAGAGACGGTTGGCCATGGTCATGGCAAACCGGGGGTTCGAGGGGTGGGTGGCCCAGCGGGCGAAGATCTCGCGCGGCTTCACCCCTTTGGCAGAGCCCATGGAGGCTGCCAGCTTGTAGGCGGGGTTCTCCTTGTCCTTCTCTGACCACATGATCAGCTTGGGCGAGACTTTGTCGCCGGGGCTGCCGTCTTTGTATTTGTAGTCGCCGGGAAGGGTGGTGCGGTTCTCCTGGCGGTCTACCACTGCGAATTTGTTGGCGCTGATGACATCACCGATCATGCCGCGGTACTGCTCACCATCGACGCCCTTGCTCTTCATGAGTTCCATGGCCTCTTTCACCAGGCGTTCACCGGGGTCGCCACCGGGGAAGTCGCCGCCACCCATTTCGGTGGATGTTTGGCCGAAGTAGGCCGCCATTTCGTAAAACTGGCGTTGAGTCCAGTCAGAGAAGGGGTGGTCATGGCATTGGGCGCAGGCGACGTCCGTGCCGAGAAAGACCTGAAGGGTGTAGGAAAGGTTGTCGAGGGGCATGCCCGCGTCACGGAGCAGGTAGCCGGAGGCTCCGTTGCTCCACATTTTGCCGGTGGCGGTGAGCATCTCGTAGGACATCTTGTCCCAAGGGCGGTTCTCCTTGATGCACTGTTTGACCCACTGGATGTAGGCGGTGCCGCGCACGAGATTGCGGTCAAAGTCGTCTTTGATCCGCAGCATCTCTGCCATGTAGTTGTACATGTGGCTGATGTAGCCTTCGGACTCGACCAGCTTGTCGACCACCTTGGCCCGCTTGTCGGGATCGCCGCTGCGGGTGAAGTTGACAACCTCGTCATAGCTGGGGATGCGACCAGCGGCGTCGAGGTAGACGCGACGGACGAACTGCTCGTCTGAGGCGGCGGGATTTCCTTTGAGGGGTGGCTGCACTCCATTGGGCCCTTCGCCCGAGTCGTCTTTCTTCTGACCGGCAGCCGCGGCTCGCTTGGCGTTCTCACGATTCCAGCCTATTTCCACCAACTGGTCAATGCGTGCCGCAGCTTGGGCAACGCTGGTGGTTTCCCCCAAGGTCGGCAGGGTCTTGGCGATCTCTGGTTTTGCTGGAGGGAGGCTCTTGGCCAGTTCCTGGTCCTCAAGGGCGAGACGGTTGAGCGGCAGGGTGAAAACGGTGCCTCCCATCGTCTGGATATACACCGTCTCATTCTCCAGCTTGATGAAGGTGGCCTCCACCTTGCGTCCCTGGCTGTCTGTCCAGACGCGGGTGCCAGGCTCGTTCAAGACCTGAGAGGCGGCGTGGGTAGAGTCGGTAACGTGGGCACCCAGGAAGACGGCGCAAAGCGCAGCGAGTCGGCGAGCTTTCATCGGAGGTAGGAGGGATGGCGTTTCGCTCGAAAAGAGGAATGGCTCGGGAAGAATTCCCCGATAAGGGTTTAACTCTTCATTCAGGGCTGAATTAGGAGGTATTTCAAGAATCCAGTGACAAATCGTGTGCGGGCGAAGGTCTGAAGGGTGGAATCACGATAAGCAGCGAGCGAGAATTAAAGCGGGAGCGGGGTGGCTCCCTTTCCTCACACAAAGACACAAAGACACGAAGGCACCAAGGAATCTCAGCGCTGCTCTTGGGCGGCCCCTTTCAGAGGTAGTTCGAGTGTCCCACTCGTTCAGGCGTGCTACCCCTGACCTTCTTTGAGTCTGTTGTGTCATCGGGTGGATGCACATTGCTTGCCTGAGTCGGCGGAGGAGTGGGGCTCCGCTGGCGTCAGGCATTCTTTGTCGTCCATCGCGGTCATCGGCGATTCGGAGATCGCCGCTCCCTGGACAGGGGTGCGCTCGCCGCTGTGAGTCGTTCGGAAATCCCGCCTGAAAACCGGTGTCTCAGCAAGCACGACAACCCGCCGCGCCAAATGTTCAATGCATGAACACTTTTTTTGTTTGGCGTATGGGTGAATTTCCCTAGTGCTTTTAGGATTGCCCTAGCCGCAAAAGAGGCGGAACTTGCCATGGCCCGACCACACGGCGGCCCTT
>JBGGMQ010000178.1:0-5244 GCA_041287975.1 Verrucomicrobium sp.
CGCGGTACGCGGCAACGATTTGCGGGTCCCCTGGGCAGGGGAGAAATGTCGTCCTGCCGCTGCCGTCAATGAGGGACGAAAGCGTTGAAACCACCGCTTTCGGTCTTGGGCTGTCATCGCCCCCTGCGGCGAGGGCCGCGCTCAGGGCGAGCAGAAGCGTCGTAGCATAGCGGAGTCGCAGATACATAGGTGGAGCGGGCCAATGTTTGGGGTGGGGCATGCTGGTAAAGGGCAGGAATCCTGCAAGTCTGCATCACGGTTCGTCGGGCCGCCCTGTCTGAAAGCCCGCGTGACCTTCAAAAATCCGCTCCGCCATCTGCGACAGCTCTTCCCATTTTTCTGGAGAGATCGTGTGGGAGCCGCGCAGTCGACAGGCCCCTGTCGCTGGCGCAGTTCGCTCATCGAACTCGCACACCAGATGATCTGGCCAAATGTGAAATCGACGGATGCCACCATAAACAGTCACCTGTTGAATTTCTTTCACCGTGCAGACCCCAGCGAAGTCCCCTTCCTCTGGCGGAACACTCTGAGTGAAATTCCAATGTTGTCCCCCCTGCTCAGGATCGCCCTCGCCGAGATGGAAGCCGATCACGGTGAAGTCAGGAGCAAACTGGCTCATGATGATTTCAACGCAATCCGCATGATAAGAGATTTCGGCGTCGGGGCTCATGGAGGGGCGCTTATGGGGCGAATCTCGTAGTGCTTCAGATTTCGGCACTGGATCAATTCAATGTGCTGTCCAAACAGAGTTCAAGCTGTGCTTTTATCATCGTCAGTCCACGAGTGTGATTGTAATCGGCACATGATGAACAAGTGGCAGGACTGCCGGGAATTTTGCCGGCACTGCACCGGTCCCGAGCTTTGCCGTCTGGGCCGAGGCGTTCTCCAAGTGCATTGCATACTGACTGGTATCCTGAGTCGTTTGACCTTCGGGCAGATGAAAGAACACAGGCACATAGTGGAACTCCCTGCCATTGCCTGTAAGGCGTAAGCCCTGACGGTACTGCACCCTGATCTCGGGATCTTCGGCAAGCCAGCCGGGCTCGAAATCAACTCTTGCTGTGATACAATAGAACCCCTTTCGAAACCATTCAGGAGGCAGGCGACTCTGATCGGGCTTGGAGTTGGGATCAAAAACCGCAAACGTCGTGATCTCGAGCGGTCGCTTCCCCACACTGATCTTGAGTCCAATGGCGGCGTCCCATGCAGCGCGGTTGTCATCCGTCAGCCAGTTCAAGCTGCTTGCCGAGTATGAGCGGAGGAGTGCAGCAGTGGCAGCACCGGCTTCGAGGGGATCCCTTGGCACCCAGATCGGGATTTCAAGGTGAACATTGGCCGAGGCAGAGGGTTCACCCTTCTTCGCTGTAGAGCGAAAATGGAACCTTCCGTCAATCTCCGCCGTATCCCCCAGCAACTTCACGTGGAGTCGCTCAGACGACATGTAGGCGGGATGCGTTATGATAAGAGGGTTTGCCTGGCCGACCCCGCATAGCAGCAAAATGATGAAGATGGCAATTGAGCGTGGCATAATCTCGACTCTTCTAGAGTGGCGATGAAGCGATGGGTTGTACCCATGTTTACTCATTCAGTTCGTCACATCTCAATAGATAGACTCCTCATCCATCGGAGCATACTGAATCAGAAACTTGCAGAGTTTGACGAAGTTTGCGAGGTGGATGCCTTCGTCCTCCAGCGCTTTTGTGTGCTCGGGCTTGCCATCGGTGGCGATGGTGGGATTCGATGCTTCATCGACGGTGTAGCCAGACTTGTCTACGACCTCGAGCCTCCATATGGCACCGTCCAGGCCTGATAAAAGGGCCCGGGCGTCCGGCTTGTGCTTGAAGGGTTCCCGGGCCTCGTCTGCATACAGCAGATTGAGGATTTGCTGCCAGGTCTCCTGTTTCAGGGCGAAGTCATTTTCAAAATTCAGCTTACCCCAGTCGTAGCCTCCCTTGCCTGATGTCCGGGCAACTCGAAGGCGGGGGCCATCTTTGGACATGTAGGCCCGCAGCGAGATCGGGGCATGAAAGGTTCTAACCCAAATCAGTCTGATTGCCGGAAGTTGATCAGCGTTGGCAAGTTTCTCCAAAGATGGCTCTGCCAACAGCTTGAGCGTCTCAGGACGAGGGCGCAAATCATCTGGCTGAGGAGGGTTCGTGGGCAGGATGGGTTGGCTGCCAAGCGAGGCAGGTGGGTCAGGCGCGAACGGATCGGTTGCTTTCTCCTGGGCCAGGAGAAGGGTGCTGGCGAGGAGATAAATGGCTGTTGCAGTTTTCACGATATCTTGTCCGCGGCATGCCTGACCCTTTTCCGTAAGCCCATTCCAGTGAACGTCACTACCTGGACAGCCGCTGAATTTCTGAAAGCTTGGCCTTCAACTCAGCATTTTCCTTTCGGAGGGCTTTCAACTCGTTTGTGAGCGCTTCAAGATCCCCTTTTGCCGGCTGTGTCAACTGGGTGCCTGCGCTGGGAAGCGCTGGCTTGAAGGTCCGTGATTCACGGTTTCGCTCAAGGATCGTGGTGTTGTCTTTTCGAGGGACCAGATCCGTGAACCCTGGTGGCGTGATCTTCAATGCCTCATCGATGATGTCTTGGGACTGCAAAGTCGCCCCAGTAGCGGTCAACAATGCAAGCAATGTCAATGGGAGCGTCTTCATAGGGCAGGTGGGTCAGGGATTCAATGACTCACCATTATCGTAATGGAATCGACGGGATCGCGCAACGGCCTTGGTCGGGTTGTTTTTTGGCCTTACCGTGCCAGAAAGGCTCCGTGGGAAAATTACGCGCAGACCAAGTCGCGCAGGCCGATGAAACAAGACGCCAAAATGTAGAGGCCAAAGAAGAAGAAGGTTCCATAGACGATCGCCTGCCAAATCCAACTCTGGGCGTTCTTGTCCCTTACAAAGGTCTCATTTAAGTGCCAGCCAGTGACGGTTCTGGAATCTGAGTCATCCATCTCTGCTTCGACCGTGCGCCCGTTGGGGAGGAGAATTTTTCCGTAATACGTTCTGCTGCTTCTGCGGGAAACGTATTTGGTTGGGGTAACCCAAAGCTCAACGTACGAGCCCTGGGAAACTGTCCTCCAGTCATGGTAGGTGATATTGAGCCCGTAGGCACCTCCAGCGATGCTGGCAAGAGAAAGTGGTATGTAGATGAAGAGGATGGTGAGCCAGCTTTTGACCTTTTCCCATGCTGATAGACCCACAAGTGAGGAATTTTGTGTCGGCCGTGGCTGACCTCTGTCGACTGGGTGCCCGAGTATGTTATCCCCGGTAAGCGAAGCGGGGTACATCGTGCTGATGGGCTCGGCCTTAAAGAATTGTTCCTTTCCATCCGGGCTGAGAACAAGGTAGGTGGTACGGTAGCCATCGACGTGTGGACGGCTGTAGGTGCGGGTTCCGTTGTGTCCTAGTGAGACGAAAGTCATGCCTTCGCGAAGGGCTCGTTCATCCATTTGTTCGGCGGTCATAGTTCTGAGAATAAGATAACTCGTCAGGCTTGCATCTGGAAGGGCCCCGCCTAGTTCTACATTGTTATGATTTTTTGGGGCGTTTTTAGGTTGTTTCATTGATTCCCGCGCGGTGTCGCGTTCGTTTCTTGTGCGCCTCCATCGACTGCTTGCGTTGCTGGTGCCGCTGCTTGAGCCGTGCAAAGAGCTCCTGCTCATCTATTCGCGGACGCGGCAGGTAGTAGTCGAGCAACTCCACCACGTCGCGTGCGCTCAACAGCGGCACCTCGGCTTGCGCAGCCATGCGCTCCTTCATGACAAAGAGCAGCGCCAGGCAGACCAGCGCCATGTGATGATGCCAGCCCTTCCATCCTCTCACCTCATACTGGGACATGCCCAACTCACTCTTGGCATCCTGAAACGCACGCTCAATCCAAAACCGCTGAGCCTGCATGTAGCCCAGTCGCTCCAGGGAGGTCTCGGGTGCGGCGTTGCTCATGCTGTACTTGAAGCTGCCGTCCGCCTCCTGGCGCACCACCAGCAACCGCTGGTGCCATCCGGCCTGCCCTGACTTGGACACCCATACAGGTGTGGCCCACATCTTTGCGCGCAACGGGCCCTGACTGGTCTGGCGGATGACCACTTCACGGTGGCCGCACTCGAAATGCTCCGCCACCAGGTCTTTGACGCTCCTGGACTTGTCCTGGGCTCTGGGCTTCTTCTCCCAGACCCCGGTGGTGCAGGCCACGTCCATGAGCCAGGTCAGCCCCAGTTCTTCGATCCCTGCGATGAGGTGAGGGCTGTTGCCGTACACCTCCTCGCCCCCGATCCAGGAGAACTTCACTCCTTGGGCCACGGCGTGGCGCACCATCTCCAGAGCCAGTTGTGGTTTGGAGCGCCGACGGCGCTCCTCCACTGGCACCTTGGCCCGCTCGCAACGTGCGTCATCCTCCACCCAGCTCTCGGGCAGGAAGAGCCGGAAATCGATGATGGCCGCGCTCTCTGCGCGCCCCAGGCAGGCATAGACTCCCACCTGGCAGTTGTCGACCTTGCCCAGGCGTCCGCAGTACTGGCGCTGCACCCCCACGGACTTGTCCCCCTTTTTGGCAAAGCCCGATTCATCCAGGTAAAGGGCGCTGTTGGAGTGGCCGCCCAAAGCATCCCCGGCCACAGTGGCCACCTGGTCCATCAGCGCCTGGTGCTTCCAGGGCGAATCGGAGATCATCTGCTGCATGGCCTGGTAGTTGGCGTCTTTCACGCAGGCCTGGATGCATTCGATGTTCTTGCGCTCGGAGCGGCTGAGGATCCCGCCTAAATAGGTGCGGACATGACCGGCAATGTCCCGGCCATGGACGACAAAATGGTGGCGGAAGTCTTCACACATGTGCATGAGCCGATGGGCCACGCCCTTAAGATTGGCAAGGTCATTTTTTATTGGGCGGAGCCGCTTTCACGGCCGCCGCCTGGTGCTGCGGGTTGGAATGACGGAAACTATCATTACCTGAAACCAAATTTCCGCCACAAATTTTTGTAACAATGTAGAATTAGGCACCGGTTGTGCCGCTCTCATGGTGGACGAAATAGCCGGATGGCGACGTGGATGGGAGGGACTGCATTGAAGGTCGCAGCTAATTATGGTCTGGTGCTGGAGTTGGCAATTTTTTCCAGCTCCGACGCACAAAAAACATTCTACCTAGGTCGTTTTTCACTCGGTCATATTTCTCTAATGACCGTTGGAAGTTGCTCCGCCACATGTTCGTAGTCCTATTCAGACTTGGCCTGTCCGCCAGTCTGAG
>JBGGMQ010000179.1:0-5168 GCA_041287975.1 Verrucomicrobium sp.
CGGTCGTCATTGCGAAGCGCTTCACCGGCCTGGCCGCGCTTGGCGGCTTCGTCTTCCTTCGTGTACTGGTACTCCACGCGGAAGTGCCCCCCGCAGCTCTCTTCGCGGTGCAAGGCGTCGCGGCACATCAGTTCGCCGAACTCCAGGAAGTCGGCCACACGGCCTGCCTTCTCAAGTTCCTGGTTGAACTGTTCACCAGAGCCGGGCACCACCACATTGCTCCAGAATTCTTCGCGGAGTTGCGGGATCTTCTCGATGGCGCGTTTCAGACCTTCATCGCTGCGGGCCATGCCGCACTCAGACCAGAGGAGGAGGCCCAGCTCACGGTGGAAGCTGTCCACACTGCGCTTGCCTTTGCTGTCCAGGAACTTCTTGGTGCGCACGGTGACGGCTTCTTCCGCCTCTTTGAAGGCAGCGTGACCCGTTGTCACCGCGCCCGGCTTCTGGCTGGCCAGGTAGTTGGCAATGGTATAGGGAACCACGAAATAACCATCCGCCAGACCCTGCATGAGCGCGCTCGCACCCAGACGGTTCGCGCCGTGGTCGGAGAAGTTCGCTTCGCCCAGCACGTGCAGGCCAGGGACTGTGCTCATGAGGTTGTAGTCCACCCAGAGGCCGCCCATGGTGTAGTGCACCGCAGGGTAGATGCGCATCGGCTGGTTGTAGGCGTTCTCCCCCGTGATCTTCTCATACATCTCAAAGAGGTTGCCGTACTTCTCAGCGACGACGGCCTTGCCCATCTCGATGAGCTTCTCTTTGGGCATTTCCTTGCCGCCAGCTTTGTCATTGCCGTAGCGCAGGATGGCATCGGCAAAGTCCAGGTACACACCCAGTCCCCCTGGGCCCACGCCGCGACCTTCATCGCAGGCTTCCTTGGCCGAGCGGCTGGAAATGTCACGCGGGGCCAGGTTCCCGTAGCTGGGGTACTTGCGCTCCAGATAGTAGTCGCGATCTTCTTCCGCGATCTCATGCGGAGGCTTGGGGCAGTCTTCCTTTTTCTTCGGCACCCAGACGCGACCGTCATTACGGAGCGACTCGGACATGAGCGTCAGCTTGCTCTGGTAGTCCCCGCTGACGGGGATGCAGGTGGGGTGGATCTGCGTGTAGCAGGGGTTGGCAAAGAAGGCCCCTTTCTTGTGAGCTCGCCAGTTGGCGGTCACGTTGCAGCCCATGGCGTTGGTGGAAAGGTAGAAGGCCGTGCCGTAGCCGCCGGTGGCGAGGATGACGGCATCTGCCGAGTGGCTGCTCACCTTGCCAGTCACGAGGTCGCGTACCACGATGCCTTTGGCATGGCCGTCCACGATCACCAGTTCCAGCATCTCCGTGCGGGGATACATCTGAATGTTCCCGCGGGCGATTTCCTTGGTCAGGGCAGAGTACGCTCCCAGCAGGAGCTGCTGTCCCGTCTGGCCGCGGGCGTAAAAGGTACGGCTCACTTGGGCACCACCGAAGGAGCGGTTCGCCAGGAGGCCACCGTATTCACGCGCCAGAGGCACCCCTTGGGCCACACACTGGTCGATGATGTTCGCGCTCACCTCGGCGAGGCGATACACGTTGGCTTCACGGGCGCGGAAGTCTCCCCCTTTGATCGTGTCGTAGAAGAGGCGGTGTACTGAGTCACCGTCGTTCTGGTAGTTCTTCGCCGCGTTGATGCCCCCCTGGGCGGCAATGCTGTGTGCCCGGCGCGGGCTGTCCTGGAAGCAGAAGGACTTCACCTTGTAGCCCATCTCAGAGAGCGAGGCCGCTGCCGAGGAGCCTGCGAGTCCCGTGCCCACCACGATCACCGTGTACTTCCGCTTGTTCGCGGGGTTGATCAGCTTGGAGTCCTGCTTGTGCTTCGACCACTTCTGCGCCAGCGGACCGGCAGGAATATTGGCGTTCAGGGCGGGATCAGGGGCGATGGACATGGCGGCGTCGGAGAGTGGGATCGGTCGAAATCTGGAAAGAGAAGCGGTGAGTCTGGTGGGCGGCTATTTCACGAATCCGAACAACACAGCGAGCGGGATGGAACAGTTGCCGATGAAGATCAGGGCCGCATACCCGAGGCCGACGCCCTTAAAGACGGGCCAGGTACGTGCTGTGGCCAGACCGAGAGTCTGGAATATGCTCGAAACTCCGTGGCTCAAGTGGGAGCAGAGCAGAGCCATCGCGAAGACGTAGAAGAGGGAAGCCGGAGCCCAGGAGAAGCCGTGGATCACCATCGTGTACACATCATGCACCGTCTCTCCGTGCAGTTCGGTCGTGAGTTTGCCGTAGTTGTTTCCCACGTGCAGAGTGAAGTGCATCAGGTGGTAGACGATGAAGGCCAGCACCGTCAGACCGCTGAAGATCATGTAGCGGGAGGACTTGGAGGCCTGGATCGTGGCAGGGTAGCCGTAGCGGTCAGCTCTCGCGGCCCGGTTCTCCTTGGTCAGCTTTACCGTGAAGATGATGTGGATGGTCACCATCACCAGCAGCCCGATGCGGGCAATCCACAGCAGCGGCCCCATACTTTGCAGTTTGTGGCCATAGGCATTGAGCGCCTCCGGGCCTGCAAACACGAGCAAGTTGCCCACCATGTGACCCAGCACAAAGATCACCAGAGCTGCCCCGGTCAGGGCTACAAGGATTTTCTTGCCGATAGATGAACAGATAAACGCGGAAAAGGACTTAGTCAGAGCGCTCATAGGCAGATATTCCAAGATGGCGATACGACGGAGTTTGGCAAGGAGAGGCAAAAGAAAGTCTCAATAAGTTTCACAAGGCCGCGAGTATCCCTGAGCAGAGTGTGGCGTTGCAACACGTTCTCACAAGCGGTATTGCGACTGATGCGCAACATCGAACCTCCTCAATAAAAGGGCCATGCAGGCAACGGCCAGCCTAGACTTTCCTGCTCAAACTGGCCTTTGTACCCAGAGGCCAGCATGGCCTCCAGGGCCGGTTTCAAATCCTGCATCACAGGATCTGCCAGGAGTCGTTTGAGATGCCCCTTTTCCACTTCACTGAGTCGGGGAGAATCTTCCGATTCGCGAAAATTCATGTGCAGTGGTTGGATCGTTCGGTTCAACCGTACGCGGAGGTCTCGCAAGATGTCGAATCCCGCCGGATCCGTATCACCAAAGTGCCAGCAGGGGAGATCTGATGGCAGCCGCTCGTACAGACTTCGCACTCCTCGTCCCAGATGGCTCGTTTGCACCAGCAGGGAGCCGCTGCGCAGTTTGGCGAGTTCGTGGAAGGTCGTTTCATTCTCCACGCTCAGGCAGCGCTCCGCCGTGGTGGTCACAGAGACTGCTTGTAGCAGGTCGATGCTTGAAAGCCGGATCGGACCGTCCAGCATCCCGAGATCGAGAGGGCCCTTTGTTGTCTCGACCACCAATGGGCCATGCACAAGCACGAAACGCGGTGTTTCCAGCAGGCCCAAGTCAGCGATTCCGGTCACGCTCCCTTCCGAGATCTGCTTCAGGGCCTCCTCCAGTTTTGGCTGCAAGGCCTCCAGGCGCTTCGAGTCTCCCGTGATCACGCAACTCGCAAACCGGATCAATGATTCCCCAGGCCAGGACAGCAGGCGACTGAGCACCGTTAACATCTCTACCGTACCCGATCGGTCGTCTCTGGAAAAAGGCGCCACTGACCCGCCTTGCAGTGCCACCTCAGCCAGGCGGTCGCACCACGCCTTCCAACGTGCTTCCCATATCGGAGGCACACTGTACGAACTCGACGCTCCGAACACTTCGGTCAGCAGTCTCCGTTCCTCACTCGGTGCCGCCAGCCCGAGTTGGTGAAACAACCAGTCCTCCCCGCCCTCTCGCGCCAGCCGCACTTTGAGGATGATGCCCGGGTCCCGCGGTTGAAGGTCCAGCGTCAGCTTTCCCTGGGCATGTTCTGCCGCATGTCGCAGAAATTTCTCTGCCTCGGTTCGCGCTTCGCCATCCGTTGCTCGCGCCGTCTCCAACAACTGCCGGTAATCCACCGTGAAATCATTCGTCGCCAGCCCCGTTCGCCCACGCCGGGATGCCCGGTAGCGTTCCGCAAGAGCCTGGAGAATGGTGGAAGAGGGCATGGAAGCAGAGAATGAAACTCTCCATAGATAACGCATCAGTGCAAAGGCATTTGCTTGAGGACTCACCCGGGCATCACCACCACTCTCGCCGTGGCTTTGCGTAGCTCCACTCGTTGGCTCTTCTGGTGGGATTGATTCAGCCAGGCGATCGCTTAAACTGCAGACTTATGAAATCCCTCCTTCTCGTCATACTCTTGTCGTTTGGCCTCCTGGTCTCGCCGGCCTCATCCACCACTCTTGGTCTGGCATCAGTGAAACAGGCCGTGTACCTACATGGTTCAGACAGTGACCCGGTGATCGACATTGTGGATGTGCCCTTTGTTACTTCCTATTCCGATCCCGAGTGGCGTTTCAACGCCATCTGCCAGCCCTTCATCCCTGCCGCCGACAAGTCTTGGAAGGAGCCTCAAGACATCAACCTCGCCTCCCTCTACAAGATCACGGTATCCGGCACCTATGCAGAGGGCGCAGACGTGGAGGTCGTCATTGATGCGTCGAAAGCTGTCGTCCCGGAGGGCTACCCTTTCACTCTCGACCAGGTCCTGGATGCGGTGAGTACCTGTGTGAAGCTGATGTATCCCGCGCGGCCTGCCGATGAAGGCAAGTTTACGATCAAAGTCGTACCTGCAGCAGCGGCTTCTACGCCAGCGAAACCGGCTGCGAAGGCACCGTGAGAGATTGCAGCCTCGCTGGCGGAGGTAGTCCGGCTGTCCCCAGCCGGGGCAGGAGCGAAGCGAGAAGACGCCGTCAAGGGTGGCGCGTCCTGAACGGTTGGGACAACCGAACTACGGCCCGCTGCGCGGGAGACGCCAGACTACAAGACGCCAGACACAAGACTTGAAAGGACGGTAACGGTCTCTGCCATTCAGCGGACATGAGCACACCTAAGGCCAGGTCGCTCGTGATCGGATTGTGCGACAAGCATTGATGTATGTTAGCGAAGCGGGAAAGCACCGCAGGTGGAGCCTCGTGCTCAGTCGTGTCGGGTGTCAAGGGTGGCGCGTCCTGAACGGTTGGGACAACCGAACTACTTCTGACTCAACACTGGGTGCGCTGACATTCATGTCGGCAACGAACGTCTCCTGTCGAGCCTCTGCCGAATAAATTCGGCGCACCCAGTGAATGAGAC
>JBGGMQ010000180.1:0-5644 GCA_041287975.1 Verrucomicrobium sp.
GGTGATGGCAGTGATCGCCTGCTTGATGGCGGTGAGCAGCATGGGTACAGGCCACGTATTGCGAGCCATGGCGCTGACCAATGCCGGAAACAAGGTCACCCAAATCATCGAAACTGCCCGCCAGCAGGCATTGACCCGCAATGCCATGACGGCCGTGGTCTTGCTCAAGGGAATGGGTACTCCTGTCGATGGAAGAGCCTTTACCGTGATCGAGTACACTCATGCAGGAGGTTGGAGGCAGGTGCGGGAATGGGACTCACTGCCGGAAGGCATCGCCGTCGACCTGAATGCTGGCGGGCTTGATGGTTCTTTTTTCACCAATGGCCCGCAACCTTTCCCTTTCGCAGGAGACGCAGGCGACGGTGCCCCGGTGGCTTACGGATCCCACCTGAGTCTGCCGGCCAATGCCTTTGCCGCGAGGATCTTTCTACCCGGTGGTGGCCTGCTCAATCCTGATGTCGCAGCGCAGTTCAGACTGGTGGAAGGGACGGTGGTAAATGGCGGGATCCAGTACACCCAACTGGCTTCTACCGGTGGGCCGGCCAACTACTACCGGATCATCTTGTTGGGCGCGACGGGCAAAACCAAAGTGGAAAGGCCATGAAGGTGAAAGGGCACAGTGGAACCTCTGCAGCCCCCTGTTCGCAGGCATTCAGCCTGGTCGAGGTGGCACTGGCCATTGCCATTATTGGCTTCTCACTCCTCGCGGTGGTGGGTCTGCTGCCTTCACTCCTCAAGACAGAGCGGGACATCGGATTCCACTCTCTGCTACCCCGACTGGCAAGCCAGGCCATGGGGGAAATGCGTGCCCGGCCCTATCCTGCGAGCTTCGGTGTCCAGGATCTCATCTATTTCAACGAAGGCCTCCAAGTTGTGCCCGCGTCATCCGCGGACATTTTTTACAGTTGCACTCCGCGTTGCATTGCCGTGCCTCCGCCGACGACCGCCGCAGCAAGTTCAGGGGGGATTCCCGATGTCGCCAATGATGCCTGCATCGTCACTTTTGAGTGGCGGTTCGTTCTGGAAAACCGCCCCCCGGTGAAGACGTATGCCACCCTTGCCAGAGAGAAGTAGTCCAGCACCGACTGGCCAGCAGTCGGGATTCACCCTGGTGGAGGTGATGGTGGCTTCTGCCATCCTCGGATTGATTGTCGTGTTGCTGGTGCAGGTGGCCTCCATGGTCAGCACGACCTGGTCGATGGGCAACCGCCGCTCGGAACGGGTGCAGAGCGGCAGGGTGATGGTGGACTTTATCAGTCGTGAGCTGAGAGCCGCGGCGCTCCCGGTCGACTCGCTTTCCAAAGGGGTGGTGCCCGACTTGCAGTTCGTCGTGAATCCCCCAGGTCTGCCGGCGAAGTTCTGCCAGCCGCAGGCCGTGTTCTGGCAGGCACCACTGGCAACTTCCACGGTTCAGGGAAACATGGCAGTGTTTGGATACTTCGTCCGCTGGGATGATTCGGTGACTCCGCCCAGGGCGTCATTGTGCCGGCTTTTTCAGAATCCGGGTGCAGCCAGTCATCGGGTGTACCAGCAGCTTTCCTGGGTGACGGAGACAGTGGTGGACGAGGCGGCGCCTGCCAGCGCCAGTACCGGGTACCGGGGCCTGTTTTCTGAGAATGTGATCGGTCTTTGGGTTCGTTGCTTCGATGCCACAGGCGCTGTTATTTCCCAGACTGGGACGGCCTCAGGTACGTTTGACTCGCGACGGGACTACTCTGAGAACGTACGCCAGAGCGATGGCACGGTGGTGAATGTGACCCGTCTGGCCCCGGTGCTGCCTACCTCGATGGAGGTTTCGCTGGTGGTTCTGGACTCCCAGGCTGCATCCGTGCTCACATCGTCACTGGCAGAAAAAATCAGAAGTCAGGCTTCCTCCAGTTCGACGGCGGCCGCATTTGTCACCGCCATGCAGAATGACGCCGTCATGCGCAAGGTGGTTCAAGGAATGTCCGCCCAATCCCTTCGCGTCCATCTGGAGAATGCCCCATGAAGTACGGTCCTTTGCTTCGAATGCCCCAGGCCAGCCGTCACCCCGCCGGCAGTGCACTGGTCATCACGGTCATCATTCTGGCTCTCATCACCATCATGGTGCTGGGCTACGCAAACCTCGTGCGGAATGAAACGGTGGCGTCAGGGGCGCATCTGGACCGCTCCGGGGCCCAGGCATATGCGCAGATGGGGGTGGACATGGTCACGGGGGTGCTGCGTCACCACACTGCAGACACAGGCAAAGTGTGGGCAAGTCAGCCAGGGGCGGTCCTGGTACCTGTGGAGAATGCCACGGGCAGTGCTCTGATCCGGCTGGGACGTCGTCTGCCATTGCACTCCGGCCTTCCTTCTGCCGCAGCTCTGGCTCTGGATCCTGCAGACCCTTTGGCCCCGGTGAATCTGAACGTGCAGACGTTCAATGACCAGGCGCCGGCGACGCACGTGATCACAGACCAGCGGACGGATCCCGCCAATCCCGGTAGTCCCATCGCGACCATGCCACTGCGCTGGGTCTATGTGAGAGCAGACGGGACCCTGGATGATTCAGAAACGCCGAGCCTCACGAACAGCACCAATCCGCTCGTCGGCCGCTTTGCCTGGTGGGCGGATGATGAAGGTACAAAGATAAACATCAATACTGCATGGAAACGCAATGCCGCCAGCGGGACAGGAGTGAAGAATCCCTTTGCCACGAGCCATCCCGCCAGTATCAACTTGCTTTCGCTCATGGATTTCGGGATGACGACCGCCATGGTGGACATGCTGCACTTGAAGGTCGCTCCCGACCCCTATGACTTCAGCATTGTGAACCGCTTCTTCAACTCCCCGAGGGAACTGCGGGCACTGGACAGCGCGGACGGGAGCTTCACCTCGGTGCTGAATGACGCGAAGTTCGAGGTGACCCACTACAACCACGAACCGGACACGACGTTTTTCAACGAACCCCGCATCGTTCTCACCACCGACAAGACGAAGGCGGCAGGGAGACCCTTCATCGACATCAAGCTGGCGGGTGCCCCTGAGATTTGGGATCCCATCGCCCACACGGATCCCACCAAGCTGGCGGATACGGTGGATCTGCTCAACTCCTATCTGAAGCGTGAAGACTGGCCGGTGGCTCCAGAGTCGAGCTTTCAGCAGAAGTTCTATGCCAACAAAAAAGAGCGTCTCACGCAACTGTCTCTGAATATCATCAACTATGTCAGGTCCAGGGAATCCGCGGGGGAGCCACAGACAAAAGTGGTGGTGCCACTCCGTGGCGAGCAGGCCGCGGGCGGCAGGTTTCAGTTGATGGAGATTGCGACTTCCAGCATTGCCTACATCGGCATCACACGGACTCCAAAGATCACAGAGATGGGCTTGTGGATCGCTCAGTCTCCCACGTCAGGGACCAACTATTCAGCCAAGTTCAAACTGGAGATCCATCTGCCCAAGAACTTCGGTCTCGACCAGATTGATCTGACCAAGATCAGTCTGTACCTTTCCGCCGCAGGTACGGGCTTGAGTGGCAACCCTACTGAGAAAACCATCACTACTGCCGAGATTGAAGGCGGCAATGCCATCCTCGCCGCAGGAGGCTACGCCAGCATCACCCGTACGGCCACCGTTTCCATGACGGGTTCGCGACCCAATGTGGTGAACCTGCGCTACGCGATCGCCCGGACAAGACGGCTCGATGTGACTCCGCTTGGGACTGCGGCTCCCTGCACCCTTGACGGCATCGGCGTGGCGGACAAAGACATCACCTCCATCGAGGTGGATGATCCCCGGGTGAACTCGCATCGCAACGACTGGAAGCGTCGGGATTCAGGAAACAGCTTCGGGCGCGAGAATGACGGCAAGGTCGCCGGAGCGCGTATCCGAACACTGGGCCAACCCTCCATTTACACTCCCCGCCAGGACACAAACTCCAGTGGTGACATCACGGACGCCAGCCTCTACATGCCTCCTCCCGCAGGCAGTGCGGGGAACCTTTCGGGTCAGGTGGATTCCGTGGGTGAGTTGGGCTACATTCACACGGGTATGGAGAGTGGCGCGGGGGCAGGGGTGCCCTGGAGGACACTGAGGCTGCAGCCCAACGAGGATGCTCTGACCATGGTGCCTGACTGGGCCTTCATGGACCTCTTCACGGTGCCCGTGGATGTGCCCGCACGTGCCAGGGGGATGTTCGCTCCGCATGCCACCAGCACGGCAGGCCGCATCAATGTGAATGCCATGGTGCAGCCCTACGGCGACCCCTTGCAGGTGGCGTCCCCCCTGGAGCGTTCGCGCCCGTTGATTGCTCTGTTGATGGGAGTTGCGGCCCCTATTCCTTCCAACCCAGGGGAAACGGTCAGTCTGGCTCGCGCCAAAACGATCGCGAAAAACCTGTACAACCGGACGCTCGCCAGCAAGGGAAAAAAGTATGGCTACGCCGATGCCTATGACTCGCCGGGGGAGATCGTGGAGATCGCCGGAGTGTCCGATGGCGGTGAAGAGAGTGAGGCAGTTATGCGGGGCATCGCCAACCTGATCAGCACGCGTAGCAGTGTCTTCACCGTGTTCACGGTGGGCCAGACGCTGAAGCAGACCCGGAATGGTGCCCTTGCCGTCACCGCAGAGATTCGCCAGCAGACCATGCTGGAGCGGTACGCCGACCCATCAGATACCGGGAAGACTCGTTTTCGGAGGATTGAATACATCCCTCTGACTCCGTGAAGGCGGTGGGCTCTGCCAAGATGCGTAACCAGCATTGAACCCCGGGCGTCAATTGCTTGTCCCCCCAAGTCCCATTTCTTAAAGGTAAATCCACCCATGCTGACTTCACGCTCTGCCATTCTACGGTCTCTGTTCATTGCGGTCGCCCTTTTACCCAGCCTGCTGAATGCCGCTCCGTACCCTGAGGTGGTGGCCTTTGGTGACAGCCTCACGGATATGGGCAATCGTACGGCCGAATCCCGCAAGCCCGATCTTAAATTCAGAGACACCTGGGTCGCCCAACTGGCGGGACCCACCATGATGGGCATGGCGGAATTTAAACCCTCAGGCATGTCTTTCTTCTACGGAGGTACGAACTACGCCGTGGGCGGGGCCACCACAGCCTACGGTGCCACCTCCAGCAGTGACCGGAATCGAGGGCAGAACCTCACCCAGCAGGTTTCCAAGCGTTACCTCAATCCGGCATTCAACGTCGCGGGCGTGAAGAAGGAGGCGCTGCATGTGATCGTCATCGGTTCCAACGACCTCATGAGGGCCTGTATCGGCCCTGTTCAGATCGCTACCCAGTGGACAAGTCTGGATAGCGTCGGCGTGGCCGTGGCCAAGAGCACCGAAAGCCAGGTCGAGGCCCTCGCAGCAGCAGGCGTGAAGAACATCCTCTGGGGAAATCTCTTTGATGCCTCCAAGGCCCCGTCACTGGTGACCAAAGTCACACTGATCGGGGGTGCCCAAGCCCATGTGGTGCTGGGTGCCGTCAGCCGCGCTATTGAGGCGCACAATCGTGAGATGGACGGCGCCATCGCCCGGCTGCAATCTACCCACCCAGGCCTGAAAATCACCAAACTCGATCTGTATGGAAAGTTCGTCGAAGTTTCCGCCGATCCTGCGAAGTTTGGCTTTGTAGACGTCACCACCGGTGCCAACGACAGCAAGCACCTCTTCTCCGCCGACGGGCTGC
>JBGGMQ010000181.1:0-6301 GCA_041287975.1 Verrucomicrobium sp.
CAGCCCTGACTCCGCACCGCTCGCCGACTATGACCGCGACGGTGCGCCCAATCTTCTGGAGTACGCTTTCCATTCCAATCCCACACAGCCCGGGGCGAATCTTCCTGTCACAGACCTGCAGGGGAACACACTTGTCGTGACTTACATTCGTGACAAATGGGCCTATGATCTGGAATACCATGTAGAGTGGAGCACAGATCTCGCTGCCGGTCACTGGTACGAGACGGGCGTGAGCGAACAGGTCACTCCGATCAGCTTGCAGTACGAGACGGTGAAGGCCAGTTACACCCCCAATCCCCCTGGCTCACGTTGTTTCATGCGGGTGCGGATTGTGAAGCCGTGATGCGATCGATATGAAGCCGCTCGCTTGCGGGGCGAGTTTGTGATTGAGTGCAGGTTATCCCATCTGCATGCCGAAGAAAGCTGCCAGGGCAACTCTGCCTCGCAAAGCAAGGAAGGTCACACCGCCTCCTGCCAAGGCTTGGTGTGTCTATGTATTGAGATGTGCGGATGGTAGTCTGTATTGTGGCATGACCAATGTCCTGGAGAAGCGTCTGGCCCAGCACTCCGCGGGTGCAGGCGCTCGCTACACCCGGGGGCGTACGCCACTGTTGCTGGTTCAATCCTGGCCCATGGACACCAAGTCCGCAGCCCTCAAGCTGGAGCGCAGATTCAAGAAGCTGCGTAAGATCCGTAAAGAGGCGGTTCTGAAGTCCGGTCTGCAGGATTGGATGATGCCTGCAATTGGATGAATCCGGCGTTCCGCCGAGGGGCGCATCTGGAGCATGCGTTTGTCTCATCTTCTGGCCCCGGTGTCCCGTGCACTCTTTCTGCTGGGGGTGGCGTTCCTCGCCAGTTGCGCGGCGTATTCCCCTGCGAAGGTGACAGGAGAAAAGGTTCACAGGAATCTGACGTTTGCCCAGACACCTCAGAAGGATCTGCGCCTTGATCTCTATGTGCCGCCGTCAGATCATCCTGTGCCGGTGGTGGTGTGGATTTTTGGTGGCAGTTGGAAGTTGGGCAGCAAGGGCTTTCACGTCAATGTACGGGACCTCACGAAGCACGGTATTGCGGTGGCTTCCATCCAGTATCGCTACAGTCAGGAGGCTGTTTATCCGGCCCAGTTGGAGGATTGCAACGCTGCCGTCCAGTGGCTGCGGAAGCATGGTGCCAGCTACGGCCTGGACACCCAGAAAATCGGACTCAGTGGCGAGTCAGCGGGTGGGCACTTGGCGGCACTGGTGGGCATCAAGACGGGGCGGCCGGAGGTGAAAGCTGTCTGCGCGTTGTATCCGCCGACCGATCTGGTGAAGCTGGGCCGCAAGTTTGCCAAACCTGGGAAACTGAGTGATGTGGACAAGCTCCTGGGCGGGCCAGTAGACTCCAGGCTGGCTCTGGCCAGGGACGCCAGCCCCGCCCTGCAGGTGACGGCGAAAGCTCCCCCCTTCCTCATCTACCATGCCAATGGAGATCCACTGGTGCCTCTTGATCAGAGTCAGATGCTGGACCACCGACTGCGACAGGCGGGCGTGGAAAGCCTCCTGATTGTTGTCCACCAGGACCGGCATTGGTTCACCATGAATGCGGCTCAGACAGCAGAGGTGGCAGAGTTCTTTCACCGGCATTTTAGCCGGAAGGCATCGCGCTGAAGCCCCGGCCTGCGCTACGGTGCAGTGAGTCGCGGCTGCGGGGATAGCTGGTAGACCAGCACACCGAGAGCTTCATCACGGAAGGCCAGCCACTGGCCGTCGGGTGAAAGCGAAAGACTGTGGCAGTTGATTCCAGTAACCAAGAGCGTTTCGGGGGCGGTGCCCGACTTTGTCATCACCAGTTCGTTCTGCTGGCCGTTGGACCGCAGCTCGTAGCGGATGCCACCTGTGGATTCCACCTGTCTCGCACCCCGCTGGCCAGCGTGAGTCGTCTGCTCCCATTCAGCCGCTTTGGTCGCAAGCTGGCTGGACTCGATCTGCCCCACCGGCCAGGTGGCGATGACCTGCCCCTGCCAGGCTTGGGGCAAAAGCCGTGGCACTTGCTTCAAAGAAGTGCTGAGCCACTTTTGATCCCCTGTGCGAATGGCGATTTCCAAGCTGTCGGGTCTCCATAGCGGCAATCCTTCAGCACCCCCGGCGTGGATCACCAGAGCCAGACGGACTCCCATCTCCAGGAGCGCTCCTGCCAAAGGGGACTCCACCTGATCGCGAAGGGACTGGTGCAAGGCGTAGCCTTGCGAGGTCCATCGGGAGAAGTCATCGTGCTGGACATAGTGGGTCCACTCCTTGTGAAAGGGGGATGCCTTGTCCGTGGCAGGGCTGGCCGTGAGGATGCCCGTTTCAGACTTTCCATCTGCCCCATTCCGCCGGTACTGGTATTCGCAGAAGCGTCCACTGCCATCCTGCAGCGGGCAGATGCGGAGGCCGATCTCCCGGGCTTGAGGGTAAGTCCGAACGAGAGCTTCGAGCAGCCCCGCCACGACGTTGCTCTTTGGGAGTCTCGCCGCATCCAGATACTCGGAGGTGGTGATGGTGAAGCCGGAGTTCGAGGTAGGGCCAATTTTTCCCGGGATCACCCCGTAGTCCGCCAGCACAGTGCTCGCGACACTGTTCTCCGTCACCTTGGGCTGTTCCCACCGTTCCCGAATCTTTGTTTCCAGTCGTTGGAGACCGTCTTGTGATTGCAATGCCTCGCGATAGGCTGCCTCCAGTTTTTTGAAGAAGTCTGCCTGCTCCGCTTCACTGGCGGGCGTGTGACCCAGCGCCAGATACAGGGCATTGAGCTTCCGGTCCAGGGGTTCGAGGAATGCCGGATCCGTCACCAGATGCTCCGTGCGGCCCAGCAGGGCATTGCCAGACACCAGCACTTTGGCCCACAGGGCCGCCTTCCATGGCGCGTCACGCGCCGGCAGCTCGGGAGGTGGCAGCATCCCCGTGGTCGCCTTGTGGCCAGAGCATTGGCGCAGGGCGACAACGAGCAGGATCACCAGCACGGCACCTGCTCCGGCCGTTGGGTAGTTCCACAATCTCTTTTTCAGCTCCATGGGCGGCATTCAGTTTCGGCTCTGATGCAGACAGGTTGTTCATCTTCTTCCCGCCATGATGACGGCGTGCCATCACTTCGTGCTGATATCGCCGTCGCCCAGCTTGCGCTGGAAGAGTTCCAGAGCCAGCCCATAGCATTGGAAGGCCAGCACAGGATCGTAGCGGTGCCCTTCATCACGGATGAAGGCATGCTGGCCGTTGAATTCGTGCCACGTGTAGGTCAGCCCCAGGTTGTCCAGCTCCGCCTGGACCTTGCGTCTGCCCTCCAGCGGGATGTGCGGATCCTGACGTCCCCAGATCATGCACAGCTCCGCGTTGGTCGCCTTGATGCTCTCCAGCGTGTCGTCATTCAGGCCCTTGCCCAGGCTTTTTTTGTGAATGTCCGTGGCATACAGACATACGGCCGCGCTGAGGTCGGTGTTTTTCGCGGCAGCTCGGAAGGCCAGATGCCCGCCGATGCAGATGCCTAGCACGCCCAGCTTGCCCGTGCAGGCAGGGTGGCTCTTCAAGTAGTCCAGCACTGCCCGGGAGTCTGCATCATAGCTGGCCAGTTCCTTGGCGGTTTTCAGCTCATTGCCCTTGTCTGCACCTGCCTGATCATACTCCAGGACTTCGCCAGCCGGCAGGAAGTCGTGGTAGATCTCCGGCACTGCCACCACGTAGCCATGACCTGCCAGGATCGCCGCCGTGCGCCGGATGGGGGCTGTCACCTGAAAGATCTCCGAGTACATGAGGATGCCTGGGTAGCGACCCTCCGCCACAGGACGGAAGATGTGTGTGCGCATGGGGCCAAAGGCCGTCGGCAGATCAGCGTGTTCGTCAGAGCGAAGGATCATGGAGAAAAAGGAGGTTGGGGGGACAGGTTTCTCTTTCCTGACAATGACCATACTTCCGTGCAACTGCCAGAATGGCAAGCCGCAGTCATGGAGTATCCTGCTCGTGATTGCGGACGCTGCTTGGCAAAAACCTGGAATCGGTGTAAGCAGCGCCCATGACGATTTCACTTCGGGCGTTCCTGTCACTGGCGTTGGGAAGCGCGGTTTGCGCATTTTCGGCCTGTTCCCCTGAAAAGGGGGCCGACGGAAAACCCAAGCCCAAGAAATTGATCGTGGCCATGGACGCCACCTACCCTCCTTTTGAGGTGGTCAACGAAAAGGGCGAGTTCTCCGGCGTCAGTGTCGATCTCGGTCGTGAGCTGGCCAAGCACCTCGGCCGCGAGGTGGAGTTCCGGAACATCAATTTCGACGGGCTCATCGCCGCGCTGAAGTCAGGCAGTGTTGATTGCGTGATCTCCTCCATGACGGCCAACGACGAGCGGCGCAAGTCCATCGACTTCAGTGATCCCTACGTGAAGACCGGTATCGCCATATTGGCCGCTGCCAAGTCCCCGGTCCAATCCATGGAAGATCTCAAGGCCCCGGGCCGCCGCGTGGCAGTACGCCTCGGGACCACGGGGGAGCAGTATGCCCGGCAGTTCCTCCCCGACGCCTCCCTCGTCGTGCTGGACTCTGACACCGCCTGCGTCATGGAGGTGGTGAAGGCGGGAGTGGATGCCTGGATCTACGACCAACTCTCCCTCATGAACTATCACGACCGGCACCCCGAGGCCACCCGCGTCCTGCTCAAGCCGCTCCGTGAGGAAGTCTGGGCCATCGGCTTCCAGCAGGGAAACACGGAGCTGAGGGAGCGCACCAACGAATTCCTGGCCAAATTCCGCAAGGAGGGGGGCTTCGACAAGCTCGGGGAGAAACACCTCGCCAAGGAAAAGAAGCTCATGCAGAGCCTCGGCATTCCCTTCGTTTTTGACCTGTAGTCCCGGGTAGTTTGGCCCCGGTTTTTCCCCTGGGAGACCTGGGTGTCGCGTTTTTTATAGAACTGACAAGTTTTGTTGAGAACCCGCCGCCAGACAATGAAGGGGCTTGACGCCTGCTTTTTGCGGTTTGAAATGGGTCGCCTATGAGCGAAGCGTTTCCTGACATTCCGAAGATTCAGTTTGAGGGGCCCAAGTCCAAAAACCCCCTCGCGTTCAAGCAATACAACGCAGACGAGATTGTCGCAGGCAAGACCATGCGCGACCATATGCGTTTTGGCGTCGCCTACTGGCACGCCATGCGGAACACCCTTTCCGATCCCTTCGGCGGTGGCACCTCCCAGAAGCCCTGGGATGACGGCACCGACAGCATTGCCAATGCCCAGAAGCGCGCCCGCGTCTGTTTTGAGTTCATGGAGAAGCTGGGTGTGGACTACTACTGTTTCCACGACCGGGACGTGGCTCCAGAGGGCAAGTCCCTCAGCGAGAGCAACTCCATCTTTGACGCCGTGGCAGATGAGCTTGAGCGTCTGCAGAAGGAAACGGGCAAAAAGCTCCTCTGGGGCACGGCTTGCCTCTTCGCCCATCCCCGGTACAACCAGGGTGCGGCCACCAGCCCGAATGCCAATGTCTTTGCCTATGCAGGTGCCCAGGTGAAAAAGGCTCTGGAAGTCACCCACCGTCTCGGCGGTGAGGGCTACACCTTCTGGGGCGGCCGTGAGGGCTACTCCACTCTGTGGAACACCAATCTCAAGCGCGAGATGGAGCACCTCGCCCAGTTCCTGCACATGGCGGTGGACTACAAGAAGAAGATCGGCTTCACCGGCCCCTTTTACATCGAACCGAAGCCGCGTGAGCCCTCCACTCACCAGTACGATTCCGACTCCGCCGCTTGTTTGAACTTCCTCCGCCAGTATGACCTGATGGAGCACTTCAAGCTCAACATCGAGACCAACCACGCCACGCTCGCCGGCCACACCATGCGGCATGAGCTGGAGGTGGCCCTCGCTGCTGGCGCTCTCGGCTCCATTGATGCCAACACCGGTGACGAGCTCATCGGTTGGGATACGGACCAGTTCCCCACAGACATCTATCTCACCACAGAGATCATGCTCGTCCTCCTCAAGATGGGCGGCTTCACCACGGGTGGCTTGAACTTTGACGCCAAGTGCCGTCGCGAGAGCTTCGAGCCTGTCGACCTCTTCCACGCTCATATTGGTGGCATGGACGCCTTTGCCCGCGGACTCAAGATCGCCGCCGCCATCATTGAAGACGGCCGCCTCGATGGCTTTGTGAAGCAGCGCTACAGCACCTTCGACTCCGGGATCGGTGCCCAGATCGAAAAGGGTGAAGTCGGCTTTGAAGAGCTCGAAGCCTACACGCTCAAGAACGGCGAGCCCGTCATCGGCAGTGGCCGCCAGGAGATGCTGGAGAACCTCGTGAACGAGTTCATCTA
>JBGGMQ010000182.1:0-3353 GCA_041287975.1 Verrucomicrobium sp.
CTGGTGGATCTCTACCCCACGCTTTGCGAACTCTCTGGCCTGCCTCTTCCCGTCCATCTCGACGGCACCTCCCTTGTCCCGTTGTTGAAGCAGCCCTCGGGGCGTCGCGAGCAGCCCGCCATCACCGCCATGGGTGCTGAGAATCAGGCCAGCTACAGTGCCCGCACGGATCGCTGGCGCTACACCCGGTATGCCGACGGCAGTGAGGAGCTCTATGACCACGATTCTGACTCGCATGAGTGGACCAATCTCGCTTTCAAGGCCGAGCTAGCCCCCATCAAGCAACAGCTCGCCTCGCAGCTTCCGCACAAATGGATGTCGGCCTCCCGCTCGGTCGACCAGGTGAATGTAGACTCCTCGCCCGATGGCATGGTCAGCTACTTCTTCCAGGCGGGCGATCAGCTGGATGCCAACTCCTCTCCGGATATTCTGGAGCGTCCCTTCGATCTGGAGGTCGTCTTTGACTACAATCCCGCCGTGGATTCAGACAGCACCCTCATCAGCCAGGGTGGCTCCCAACTCGGCTTCGCTCTCCACCTGGTGGATGGCCAGCCTGCCCTCACCGTCACCTATGACGGCCTTCGTGCCACGCTCAAGAGTGAGGAAAAAATCTCCCCGGGCGAAGTGCGCCTCCGCGCCCTCGTTTCACTGGATGGTTCCATGTCCCTCTCGGCCACCGGCCTGACCAAAGAAGTGCGCGGCTACACCCCCTTTGAGGGCGGCTTCCCCCGGCGACCCTCGCTAGGGCTCACCGTGGGGGCCAGTTTCGGACCTCTCGCGACCCGGCTCTTTCCCAACAGCACCTCCTTCGATGGCAAGCTCCGCCTCATTCGCATGACCGTCCTCCCCGGCATCACCGTCGACCGCCGCGCCGCCCGTGCCGTGCCCGTGGAGTGATTTGATTACTTATCCCTTACCTCTCTTCCCTTTTCCCTCTCTCTATGATCTGCCGCCTCATCAAAGACTATCGATTTGAAGCCGCCCAAACGCTCCCATCCCTGCCGGGAGATCACAAGTGCAAGCGCATGCACGGCCACAGCTTCAAGATCGAGATAGCCGTCGAAGGCGAGGTGGATCCCAAAATCGGCTGGGTCTATGACCATGCCCAGATCAGCAAGGCCATGAACCCCTTGCTGGAGGTGCTGGACCACTCCTACCTCAACGAGATCGAAGGCCTGGAAAACCCCACCATCGAGAACATGGCCGCCTGGTTCTGGGTGCGCCTCAGTCCGCAGCTTCCCGGACTTTGTGAGATCGTGATCCACGAGACGCCGACCGCCCGATGCGTATTCCGCGGGCAGTTTTAGGGAGGTTGCACGCGTCGAGCAGGGTTCGTTTTGCCTTGTGGGTTGGTGCTGGTTTGAACTAAAACGGGGCATGCGTTTCGGCCCCACCCTCTGGCTCCTTGCGGTTGTCTCGACTGCTCCTCTTCAGGGGCAGGTTGATTCAGCCGTAGCGGTGAGTGAGGAGCAAAAGCAGATCGAACTGACTGCAATTGCCGAGAGTGCACTTTGGCAGGGCGATCCAGCCTTGGTGCAAAGGTTGATTGCCGCGGGTTGGAATGTTAATGCTGAAGGGGGCAGGTCTGGTGACAAGCTCTTTTATCAGTTCATACAAAAGGGCAGTCACAAGATCGTGGCGGCGATGGTGGCTGCAGGTGCCCGGCTGAATGATGTGGATGAGCAGGGCAGGACGCCGCTATCCGTGGCCGCTGGAGGTGCGTCAGACAATCCGTCTGAGGAGTCATCCCGGCAAATGGTCAAATACCTGATCGAGCAGGGGGCGGACATTCATGCCGGAGGAGAGGCCGCCGTGGCGGCTGCTTCTGGAAACAATCTCTCTTTGGTGAAGTTTTTGGTCGCCATGGGAGGGAAACCGACTCCCATGGCACTCGCGACCGCCGTAGGTGCCTGGAAGCGGGACGTGGTGGACTATCTTTTGCAGTCCGGAGTGGATCCAAAGGCAAGACTTGAAGACGGAAGGTCGCTCCTTCACATGCTTCCTGACAAAGAGCTGTTTGTAAAGCTGCTGGCTTTGGGGCTGGATCTCAACGCCGCCGACAATCAAGGGCGGCGCCCCGTTCACGTTGCCGCTTCGTGGGGAAACCTGAAGATGGGTGAGATGAAACTACTCCTGGAGCATGGGGCCGATGTCAATGCCGCCGACGTCGAAGGCACCACCCCGCTGATGCTCAGCACTCCCTGTCGATGGAATGACCGGCCCACCATGCTGGAGTACTTGCTGGATAAAGGTGCGAAGCTGGATCAACGAGACAAGCAAGGTCGCACCGTCATGGACAGGGCGTGGGAGGACGGGGCCTGGGAGGATGTTCTGTTGCTCAAGGAACGGGGGCTCGGAATTGCCAACGCGCGTGGCCGGCTGGAGTCCTTTCTCAAAAACTCTTTGACCACGCCGGTGGAGGCATCAGCAGCAGGCAAGATTGTGGCGTGGCTGCTCCCACAGGCGGGTTCACTGGCAGATTTCAAACCCGATGGGAAGCCGCTCACTGTCTGGTTTGTGCTGATGGGCCAGAACGACCTATGGACGATGTGCCTCAAGCAAGGAGTCCCCGTGGATGCGGCGGATGCAGAGGGGCGTACGGCCCTGATGTGGGCGGAGATGACTGGTGCCAAGCAGGCAAAAAGCCTGCTGCTGGCTTCGGGAGCCCGACGAGACCTGAAAGACGGGAGAGGCAAAACCGCGGCAAACTGGGCCGCTTGGCATGACCAGTTGGAAAGAAACCGCAAAATTGGGGAATCAGACGGCTCACCCCTGTCGCAAAGTCATGACTCACGCACGGCACTGGAAGCGAAGCGGGATGCGTTCTTTGCGGCCGTGGTCCAAGGCCGGGCAGAGGACGTGCGACGCCAGTTGTCGGCGAATCCGGAACTGATGAAACAACTGCATGGAGGGTTCCCTCCGTTGCACGTGGCCGCAGGATTTGGGAAACTCACTGTGATGGATGAACTGGTGCGCCGTGGGGCTCCGTTGAATGAAATGGCTGCAAACGGCGAGGTGCCCGTGGTCCTGGCCGTTCGCGGTGGCCAGGAAGAGGCGGTGGCCTGGCTGCTAAAGAAGGCACCGGGGGTTGTTTATGTAGAGATGAGCCCGCTTGCAGGGGCTGCCGCCGTAGCCGCAGCGCAAAACGGTGTGCTTCGGATTCTGGTGAGGGATGGCTGGAGGCCCGCAACGGGAGAGCCCTCCCTGAAGGCACTGCAAGTCGCGGTTGAGAGCAACGATGCCACGCTCTTTCAGATGCTCGTAAAAGGTGGGGCAGAGCTAAGACCCGTGGTCTTGAAAACTCCCTCTGGCAAGGATCCCTTCAAGGATCTTTTACGAGCACTCTGCACAGT